>NZ_CALFPF010000665.1 GCF_937919775.1 uncultured Gimesia sp. | reverse complement strand
CTGTCTCTCGAAGATCAGGGAACTTTAAATACCATCGTTAGTCGACAGATTGCTGAACAGCATCATAAGCAGGTGGGGGATACGATCGAAGTCAATGGTCAGGAAATGACGATCGTCGGGCTTTACGAATGTGGTTCGATCTTGCTTGATATCGCCATCATCCTGGATATCGAAGTCGTTCGTGAAGTCACGCGATTTGATCCGGAGAGTGTCAGTTGCTTCTACATTGAGCAGACGGGAACTGTTAAAAACGAGGAGTTGGTAAATCAGATCAAAGACCGTTTTAGAGATCGCGAACTGGCCTCGTGGCAACCGGCCTCTTTGGCGCTGGCTAATGCTTCACAATCGAATCTCCTCAAGGACCTGATTAACACCATTGATCAGACGTTGAAAGGAACTCCTGCTCAGCAGTCTGAAGCCAAACCTGAATCTACTACGAGGAAACAAGATCATCAGACAAGTGATACTGCTGCTAAGACTGTAAAATCGGAGCAGGCGCAAAGTGCACTGGAAGTTCGCTCTGCAGCAGATTGGGGAGATCGTCTGGAAACCTTCACCGCCGATCTGGATATCTTTCTCGGTTTGATGACAGGCATTGGCGTTTTAATCGCCATGCTCAGTATCATCAATACCATGTTAATGAGTGTCATGGAACGGATTGTGGATTTTGGAATTCTGAAGGCCAACGGGTGGTCGAACCGGGATGTCATGCTGTTGATTACAGCTGAAAGTTCCTTGCTTGGAATTTTAGGAGGCATACTGGGAGGGATCCTGGGATTGCTGGCGATTTTTGTCGTCAATTGGAAATTTGCGAATCAGGTTCATCTTTATGCCAGTCCGGGGTTACTCCTGTTCGGCGTGGTGTTTAGTACTTTCCTGGGAATTTCCGGCGGGTTGTATCCTGCCTGGTGGACGACAAGAATGACGCCGATTGATGCCATTCGCCGCGGCTGAAATATTTCGTTGTTTTCCGTTGAAAAATGCGTTCAGAAAGTTTTCATTGTATGATCGAAGTCCGAAATGTCACGAAAATTCATCAGAGCGGTGAGACTGAAGTGCGCGCCCTGCAGGGAGTGTGCTGCCAGTTTCCCGGACAGGCATTTTCTTTTATTCTGGGTCCGTCCGGTAGCGGGAAAAGTACATTGCTCTATTTAATGGGAGCCCTTGATAGCCCTTCTGCGGGTGAAATCTTTGTGCAAAACCGGGCTCTGTCCACATTGAATCAAAACGAACGAGACACATATCGCCGTGAAAAGGTGGGTTTTGTCTTTCAGAACTTTAATCTGTTGAAAAATCTGAACGCTCTGGAAAATGTTCTGGCTCCTTTTTTGCCTCAGGGAGTTTCCGCAGAACAAAAACTACGGGCAGAGGATTTATTGAAGCAGGTGGGGTTGGGGCACCGTATCACACATCGTCCCAGTCAGTTGTCTGGTGGCGAGCAACAACGCGTGGCGATTGCGCGGGCATTGTTAAAGCGGCCTCTGCTGATTCTGGCTGATGAACCAACGGGCGAACTGGATACGCAAACCGGGGCAGAAATCTTCCAGTGCCTGCGAGAGATGAGCGAGCAGTACAAGACCACCGTCGTCATCGTGACGCATGACGAACGCTATATTCGAGAGACAGATTTTATACTCAGATTACGCGATGGTAAAATCGCAGAAGATTCTGCAATTAAATAGTTTTTCTGCCAGTTCGGATCAGGGCATGTATTTTCGGGCACAGAAATTCTGATCTCGGGCGAGGACAGCTACGATTCAGGTTCGTGAATCGTAGCTGAGTCATATCACAAAGCAGGCTGTCTCTCGGTTGGATACAAATCAAATTCGGACGCGGTCGGAATCAAACCGTGTCAATTTTCCCGTCATAAGATTTGCGAAAGCCGGGGCCTGCTTCTGCAGGGGGAGTGGCATACACATTCAGGCGAACAACATCCAGGTCGGCCAGATGACCTTCGATAGTGATATAAGCCGATGATGAGTCACATTCACCTGCAGACGCCGATGGTTCAAGAAAATTAAAATGGAATCGGTTCACAGATTCAAATCGATCCAGTAATTGCAACAGGTCGAATTGAAAATTGGCCGCAATAAATTGACCATCGCGTTGACCGCCTACAATTTCGGTACTTCCCAGAAAGAGCCCCACTTCCCAGCATTCTTCGGAGAACTGGCAATCAAATCCAACCCGTCCGACTTCATCGGTGGGATTGAAGATATCGGCAACTTCGTCCACAAAGCTGCTGAGCCAGGATGGACGGCATTTTATGTTGATTTGTTCCGAGGAAAATTTTTCCATTTGTTTCATCAGGTGTTGAATCGGCAGGTGTGAATGGGCCAACGTTGTTTCTCCGTCTCAATCTTTTAAAGTCTCTTGGTGGTTGGAAATCAAAGCCATCTATTCTGTGAGATTACCATCGTGTTCTGTAGAGTTAAGTATCGGGGAATTCCCCAGAAAGACCACACATCAATTCTTCTGTTCTCAGTAGTTGGCTCAGATCTGGTGTGTGTCAGTGCAAAATTGCCGAACCGGACTGTCGCACCATTCCATCCACATGCCGGGGCCGTATTGGTCAGTCCGATTGTGTTGCCTGTTGGGCGGTCGACTCAAGTTCGGTTATGACAAATTTAATGGAGAAAAAAGGGCCGAAATTCTGTTTTGAGTACTTTGAAATTGAAGTTGAATGAAAAATACGAAATCATACAAAAAAGTAGGAAAAATCAGGTTCATTTTCGATCAGGATTCAATTCGGACACAGTTTTAACCAGTCGTTTGACAGTTCCCGGAGGTCACCTACAATAAGTCCTTGATTTCGGATTTTCGGGTTTGAAAATCAGGGGCTCCGAAGCGATCATTCCATTCGCTCAGATTTGCATTCGTTGATACGTCAAGAAAGATTGAAGGTTTACTGTGGAAGACGCCGTTCGTAAAACCGCTGTTTTGATCGAAGCATTAGGCTGGATGAGAAGATTTCGTGGACGTTATGTTGTAATCAAGCTGGGGGGCAGTGCACTTGAAGAGGAAGCAGCCGTCAAAAGTTTTTTGACAGACGTGATCTTTATGAGAACGGTTGGCATGCACCCGATTCTCGTTCACGGTGGGGGAAAAACCATCAGCCAGGCGATGAATACCGCAGGGATTGAACCACGGTTTGTACATGGTCGACGCTATACCGATGAAAAAACACTGGATATCGTTACGGATGTCCTTGCCAATCAGATCAGCGCATCACTGGTTGATGAAATCAGAGCCCAGGGAGCGAAAGCAGAGCCACTCCATTTTGGAACACGCAATTGTCTTTTGGGAGAGCAATTGACGCTTCAGGCAGAAGATGGCTCTTCCATCGATCTGGGGCATGTCGGTTATGTGACTGACGTTGACCAGGCGCTGCTAGAGGAAATTTGCAAATCAGATACGATTCCCGTGATCCCTTCCGTTGCGCTGGATCACACAGGACAGAAACTGAACGTCAACGCGGATACCGCTGCTGCCGCCTTGGCCCGCATCCTGAAGGCAGAAAAACTGGTCTTTCTCAGCGACGTGCCTGGTATTTTTCTCGATCGAAATGATCCTGCGACCTTAGTTTCCCATCTGGAAACACAGCGCTGTCGTGCCTTGATTGCTGACGGCACGATTGACGCGGGTATGGAGCCCAAGGTAGATGCAGCTCTCGAAGCCCTGGCGAGTGGCGTCGGAAAGGTTCACATTGTTGACGCCCGCCTGCCCCATTCGATTCTATTGGAAATTTATTCCGACAAAGGGATTGGGACCGAGATCGTCAGGTAATGCGCTTTCAGTGGTTCGGATGCTGATTTTCTGGCGTTGCCGCTTCAATCGAACTGGAATCGGTAAACCGGATTTCGGGGTGTCTGATCATGCCTCCCCAGTGCGCTGCCACTGCCCAGAAAACCGAAAGCAGCAGGGTACAGACCAGAATGACCCACCGCTGCCAGCCCGGAATCTTTTCTCCCTGAAATCCCTGTACGAGGGCGTTACCAACGATCATCGCCAACACGACCATTGCCAGCAGGCAGGAGCGCGCCAGGACGGCATGAAATTCCACTGTTTCTTTCTCGACAGTGTAGTGTTCTTTCAAAAGCTCGTACGCGGGGGGGCCCGAAAAGTAAGCGACGGTTGCCAGCAGCAGAATCGTCACAAACAGCCAGCAACTGATTTTGAACAGCCGGTCATCGCGAAAAAAGTGCGCCAGAATAAACAGAATTGACAATCCCCAAAAACCGACTACGGGAACGTGAACCGTCAATAGATGAACCTGGGCTGCGTTCATTGTCGACCTGTCTTGATCGCTTCGCTGGGATCAATCCCCTGATCGACTTGGCTGTAATCGAGTTCGCTGCCTCCCATGCTGTGCGGGATCAGATAACAGACGGTCATCACGATTGCTGCCAGGAAAACGACGACGCGACTAACCACGTGTTCTTTTTTACGAGGCTTGAGACCAATGATTGAGCAGGCGAAGACCCATGCCAGAAACATGAACAGCATTTTGTTGTCGGTCCAGTCTCCTCCTAAGGGAAATCCGGTCCAGTATTCTCCAAACGCGTATTTTTGAACACAGGGACCTAATATCATGCCCCCGATGGTCATGCCGCATAAGGTCAACCAGGCCAGTTGACGCATATTATAAGGAGCGAACAAAGCGGCCAGCCCCGAACGCATTCCAAAAAGAATGGAGAAGATCATTAAAGTGACGTGCGGATACAAGATGGCATCTGGCACGGGATCTTTGAATCGAATCAGAACATTCGTTTCCGGCTTTTCCGGAAATCGACGTTCTTTGCCTTCAATCTTTGCTTCAATATAATATTCCAGTTTGCCAGCCGCTGGCTGTTTCGGGAGCGCTGCTTCCAACTTGTACTGAGTTTCTGCTTCGACCGCCTTCATCGGGATTGATGTAAACTCATCGGCAGTTCGATAGCGTTTATAGAACAGCGTTGCGGATGGCTTGCTCTCTCCGGTTAATGGTGCCGGCAGTTCTACGATAGCATCGGCAGTTGATTCATGTGTACGAATGAGCTTGGCGGTGATTCCCTCTGCCACGCGGATCTTCACGGGATAAGTCGGTCCGGTGGCCCGTTGATAAATCATCGCAGAAGCGGCCAGAAGCACTGCCAGAAACCAGAGCGCGCTCCGTTTGAGCAGGCTGGGCTTTGTTAAGAGAGTTGTTTCTGCAGTAACTTCTTGTGAGGATTCAGCTTCAGGCTGGATTGATTCCTGCTTTTCTTCCATCGGAGCCCCTTTTTTCTCAATCACTGGGAATTCATTATTCGTAGTGTCTTATAAGCGGACCACGATTGCAATTCTATCCTGTGTCTCGGTACGATCAAATAGTACAGAAATGTAACGGAACCTGCCTGTGAATCTCCCCTTTCAGTTTGATCTGCTTGATCCACGTATTTGCTAAATTCGAAATTCTGATATGACCATGCGAGTTACTGCTTTAATCTGTCATCGCGAGAAACCACATGACTGCCCTTTCGGTCAGCGAATTAAGCTTCGTCTGATTCTTCTGGTTTGCATTGTGTGGGTGGCGGGAATTTGCTTTCCCGCTGCAAGCGAAGCACATCCGATTTCAGTCAGTCAGGAAAATGTCTACGTCACGCGCGATAAAGTCGTGGTTTCGATGCAGATTTATGTCGAAGATCTCTATTTCTTTCAGAAACTGGAGCCGGATCAGGAAAATGTCATCTCCGCGGAAAAAATCAAAAAAGCCATCGAAAACCACAAACAGTTTTTGCTGGACCGCCTGCTGGTACGGGATATCAACGGCGAGAAGGTACAGGGGAAAGTGGTTTCCGTCGATGATACTTCGATCAAGCCGCAAGGAGTCGCCATGAGCGATCTTATGCTGTTCACACTGGTTTTTCAGATCGAGTATCCCCTCTCCACACCGCCGGAATTTCTCACCTTCAGTCAACAGCTTGTGGATTCCAACGCGGGTTTTCCGGCGATGGTGCAATTTAACCTCAAACAGGAAGGTTCCGAAACTCCTTATGCCATTGCGATGAAACCGCGCGAGCCACAGACGATTCGCTTTAACTGGGACAATCCTCCTTTAGCTCCCGACGCTTCCGAAGCGGACTGGCAGAAATGGCTTAAGGAACGACGCGAAGAGACGCTGGGGATTACCAGTTACGGAACCATTTATTCT
>NZ_CALFPF010000664.1 GCF_937919775.1 uncultured Gimesia sp. | reverse complement strand
CAAGAAGGGTAAAGAAACAAACAATGCGAATAAAAACAAGCTAGGTACCAACAGCGGTCGCGATTGAATGGACTGAATCCAGGCAGGCCATTCGGCGAGTTGTTCTGTGTTGATGACATAGGGGACCAGCGCCAGGAAAACCACTAATCCCACGCCCATGACTGCCATTGTCTCATAGGCGGCTGTCAACGCGGCCACGGAAACACGTACGCCGTATTCTTTTAACAGTCCGGCCCGAATCAGTAATACGGATACTTTGCCTGGAATGTATTTTCCCAAATGACCACAGTAGTAAGCGCGTGCGGTTGGCCAGAAGCCGGGATGTTCGTCTGAGGCAATCATGAGCTGCTGCCAGAACCAGACCGAAGGCAACCAGGCCACGAAATTGCAGAACCCCGCGAGAATCAGCCAGCCCGGTTTGATCTGGATTTTTGCCAGGGACGCTCCCTGCTCCTCATAAAGCTGATACCCCTGACGCCCCACGAAATACAGGACCAGCGCCAGCAATCCCCACTTAATCGATTTCCAGACCCAGGTCGAAACTGCTTTTGAAGTCGATGTGGTGTGCGTGTGAGACATAAACAGAATGTGCTTCGTTAGACAATTTTTAAGACAAGGTAAAAGTTTGAGTCAACAGGCTAGCTGACATCTTTCTGTACTTTCGCATTCTCAAACAATGTTTTTACAGAATCACGTCGCAGAATCAGAATGGTAGAGATGCCAATGATGGTTCCAAAGGGGATCATCAGACATTCAAACGCCGCCACAATGAAACAAAATTTATAATTCTCAAATCGGGCCAGAGACTGTCCTGCCAGTATAATGCAAAATAAAATAACGATCCCAATTAAAAAGATCACAAAACCGAAGCCCAGCAATAATGCAACTTCCACTTCAGGATTTGATTGCTCGAGAAATTTTCTATACTCGTCGACGAGAATGAAAATCGCTTTATAATAGAGGTAAGAGACAAACAGATTAGTAATCCCAAAAATGATCTGTACTTTCGAGAGTATCTTCAGATGTCGTTGGTCTCGGTCCATATATTCCGCCCATTCGATTCGGTTAGTTTCAAAAACATTTAACCCGCGTTTGATCTTTCATGTCACATTTGTATCGACCAAATTCAGGGAGCAGTCGCAGTTTCTGCTACAGGAATCGGTTGAACTTCGCCGGTTTCACGAAATTTACCGGTTTCCAGGAAACGCAGCGTATTGGCAGTCGTCTCGGCATCACTCATCATAAAGGAATGGAGTACGGGGAGTAAAATAAAATCAGCAGCCCCCGGCAAACGAGTGCTGCTCACGCCCACAGTACCATCATTATCCCCACGAATCAGCGGATTATACCCCTTCAAGGCATTCCGTCCACCGGCAATCACTCCGAAAGGAAAGGGAGGCGTGGGCAGAGCGGCGATAAAATCACTGTTTGCCTCAGTTACCAGTTGCTGGCCAGCCGGACCAAAGATGACTTTAAATAATAAATTGGAGCGAAACCGGTCTGCCATATCCGCCCCACGATTAGGAACTCCCAGCATCACCATCCGTTTGATTCGGGGATCGGCGGTTGTCTGCTGTGCCACCCAGGATCGGACGACCAGCCCGCCCATACTATGTACCACCAGATCAATTTCTTCGATGCCTTCCAGCGAACGAATGACCTGTTCCAGATATTTAGCATTCTCCGGTATCGTGAGTTGCGTGCTGGGATAATCGAAAGGGACCACCAGCCAGCCGGCATCCCGACAGGCGCTCTTCATTTTTTCAAAAGACTTGGAGGAGCGAATGATGCCATGAATCAGAATCACGGCCTTTCCCTGCATGGGTTTCAACTGTGCGGCTTGCCTGATTTCGTCCAGTCGTTTTTGGCATTCTGACAGTGTTCCGCTGGCATGACGCTGATCTGCGGAATCTAACAGGCGATAATGCTTGCTGATCACATTTTGCTGTATTTTCCAACCTTGAAAAAACTGTACATCACCCCAGAATTGACGACCACCCATCGTTTTCATAAGTAGCACTTTCTTATGGATTTCCTCAATTTCCTTCTGCACGGTCGATTCTTGCGGCTCATCAGCTCCACCAATCGTCGGTAACAGGCCCAGCAGAGCGATTCCAGTCCAGACAGATAAAAGATTTCGCATTTCACGCCATCCGCGGTATCGGACACAGTCACTTATTAAGTAAACTTCTACAAGGCATTGTATCGATTCGGCGAATATATAGAATGCCTTTTAATGAAGTCCGACAATTTTTATGATGGCTCCTCTGATCACAGCTGAACTATGATCGCAGCAGGGAATGCCAATCGTTTTGAATATCAGAGAATCCCTCAGGAAGGATCGTTTAACCAATGGACCAGCAGCAGACTTTAGCAGACAACCCTCTTATGATTTCAGAAGGGCTGCCCCACTTTGATCGCATCGAAGCTCACCACATTCAACCGGCTGTAAAATCGCTACTTGAACAATCAAATGCCGATCTGAAGAAAATCGAAGAACAGGCAGAACCATCCTGGGAAGGGTTGATGCAGCCTCTGGAAGAATTAGATCGCCCCTGGGAACGTTCGTGGGGGCCGGTCGGTCACTTGCTGGGAGTCAAAAACACACCCGAGTTACGCGAAGCCTACGAAAGCGTTTTACCGGAGATTGTCGCTTTCTCGCTGAAGGCAAAACAAAGTCAGCCGATTTATGAAGCCATGAAAACGCTGCGTAACAGCAGTGAATGGAACAAGCTCAACGATGCGCAGCAGAGGATCGTGGATAAACATCTTCTGTCAGCCGAACTTGCCGGCATCGGACTTGCAGGCGAACAACTCACGCGATTTAATGAAATTGCTACGGAATTGTCGCGTGTCGCCAACAAATTTTCCAACAACGTACTAGACGCGACGAAAGCGTTTACACTGATCATTACCGATGCCAGTGAGGTGGAGGGATTTCCGGAAAGCCTTAAACAATTAACGGCTCAATCCTACAATAGCTGGGATCAGAAAGAGGCCGAAACCGAGGCGACTCCTGAAAACGGCCCGTGGAGAATCAGCCTGGATTTCCCCTGCTTCGGTCCGTTCATGCAGCACTGTCGCAACCGAAGCCTGCGGGAAAAAGTATACCGGGCATTCATCACACGGGCTTCGGAAGGTGAAATCGACAATACTCCTTTGATCCCCCAGATTCTGAAATTGCGCAAGGAAAAAGCCCAGTTACTCGGATATGCGAATTTTGCCGAGGTCAGCCTCACCGAAAAAATGGCGCCCAGCATCGAAGCTGTCCTGGAAATGGAAGAACGACTGCGTATCGCTTCATGGGACGCCGGCCAGCAGGATTTGAAAGATCTGCAAACCTTCGCCGCAGAACAGGGTGAAACCGCAGCGATCATCCAATGGGACTTTGCTTTCTGGTCCGAACGACTGCGCGAGCAGAGATTCAGTTATACCGACGAAGAATTGCGTCCCTATTTCTCGCTTGAGAAAGTACTGGATGGCCTGTTCCAACTCGTGCATCGAATTTTTGGAATTACCGTCACGCCAGCACCGGAAGGGGCTCCCGTCTGGAATAAAGATGTCCGTTATTTCAGCATTGCCAATGAAGCAGGAAAAACCATTGCCGGTTTTTATCTCGACCCTTATGCGCGACCTGCAGATAAGCGAGGCGGTGCTTGGATGGATGATTGCCTCGGTCGCAAAATCATTAACGGAAATGTACAAATTCCGGTCGCGCATCTGATTTGTAATTCGACTCCGCCGGTGGGATCAAAGCCGTCACTGATGACGTTTCGCGAAGTGGAAACACTCTTTCACGAGTTCGGACATGGCCTGCAGCACATGTTGACCATCATCAATGAAGCCGATGCTGCCGGCATAAATGGGGTGGAATGGGATGCGGTCGAACTGGCCAGCCAGTTCATGGAAAACTGGTGCTACCATAAACCAACATTGCTGGGCATGGCCAAACATTTTAAAACCGGCGAAACCTTGCCGGATGAGTTATTTGAAAAAATCAAGGCAGCACGAAATTTTCAGGCCGGGACACAAATGCTGCGACAAATCCAGTTTGGTGTCGTCGATCTGAAACTGCACAGCGAATTTGATCCGGATGGTCCACAATCCGTGTTCGACGTGCAGCGTGAGGTCGGCAAAACCTCATCGGTATTACCCATGCTCCCGGAAGATCGTTTTCTGTGCTCCTTCCAGCACATCTTTGCCGGGGGATATGCGGCCGGTTATTTCAGTTATAAGTGGGCTGAAGTCCTCAGTGCCGACGCTTTCAGTGCGTTTGAAGATGCGGGCCTCGATGATGAACAGGCAGTCGCCGAAACCGGCAGACGTTTCCGTGATACGATTCTTGCGATGGGGGGCAGCCGCCATCCGATGGATCTCTTTAAAGAGTTCCGGGGCCGCGAACCCAGTCCTGAACCACTGTTACGTCATACAGGACTCCTGTAAATTCAACCTGCGTCATCGATTATTTCGTAAGTCTGCAAAGACATCTGTTTTCACATTCAAGACAGGGCGTAATCATCCAGGTTGCGCTCTGTTTTTGATTAAACGATGGCCCGACGCAGACGCTTGAATCATATTTTTTGTGCGGCGCGGGATGAGAAATTCGGCCTGAAACAGGCCTTTGATTTCCTAAAACCGGCGATTCCAGCTTGTTCGCTAAAATGCTTGCAGGAAATAAGTTCGACTGATATGATCCGCCCAAACCAATGTCACAATTCACCTGCACTTACGACTTAAACAAGGATGGCGATTAGATGGCAAATCATCTTGAGCAGGCTATTAAAGACAAGACAGCAATTATTGGAATCATCGGCCTGGGATACGTCGGGCTACCGCTGATTGATGCCTTTGTGAATAGTGGCTTCAAAGCGCTGGGTTTTGACGTTGATCAGAAGAAAGTCGATCAACTTCAAGCTGGCAAAAGCTATATTCAACACATTCCTTCCAAAACGGTGTCTGCCTGGCTGGAAAAAAAACAGTTTGAATCGACGACCGATTTATCACGCATGAAAGAAGCTGATGCACTGCTGATCTGCGTACCTACCCCGCTTACCACCAGCCGTGACCCTGACCTGACCTATGTGGAAAATACGGCAAAAGCCATTGCAGAAACCTTACGTCCCGGCCAACTGGTGGTACTGGAGAGTACAACATATCCCACAACCACCCGAGACGTTCTGCTGCCGATTCTGGAGGCCAAAGGCCTGACCGTTGGCGAAGATTATTATCTCGCCTACAGCCCCGAACGGGAAGATCCCGGCAACCCGGATTTCTCCGCTGCGAGAATTCCCAAAGTCGTCGGCGGTATGGATGAAAACAGCCTGCGAATTGCCTGCGCCTTGTATAAACATGCGGTAGTGAATGTGGTCCCTGTTTCTTCAGTCGAAGTCGCTGAAGCCTGTAAAATTCTGGAGAACACCTACCGCGCTGTCAACATCGCCATGGTCAACGAACTCAAAACATTATTCGACCGGATGGGCATCGATGTCTGGGAAGTCATTGATGCAGCGAAAACCAAGCCCTTCGGTTTCCAGGCCTTTTATCCCGGTCCCGGATTAGGCGGACACTGTATTCCCATCGACCCGTTCTATCTGAGCTGGCTGGCCCGTAAGGAAGGACTCACCACACGCTTCATCGAGTTAGCGGGAGAAGTGAATACCAGAATGCCCCGGTACGTCATTGACCGGTTGGCAGAATTCCTCAATCAGCAGTCGAAACCTCTCAAGGGAAGTAAAATCTGTATGCTGGGCGTCGCCTACAAAAAAGATGTCGACGACCCGCGCGAAAGCCCTTCTTTCCACCTGTTAGATCTGCTGCTCGAGCGGGGTGTCGAATTTACTTATAATGATCCACACATCCCCAGCCTCCCGAAGATGCGGCATCACAATGTGCCGGCGATGGAAAGCCAGGAATTAACGCCCGCATATCTGGCAGAACAGGATTGTGTGCTGATCGCCACCGACCATAGTGCTTATGATTATGACTTTATCGTCAAGCATTCGCGCATGGTATTGGATACGCGGAACGCGACCAAAAATGTCACGCAAGGCCGGGAAAAAATCTTCAAAGCTTAAGCACTCATTCAGTGACCATAGCACAGCCCGGTTCCTTTAAAACCGGGCTGTTTTTATTCCCGCTTCTGATCTGATTGAATTAGACAACAATCTGTTCAAATGCCTGCTGTTGCTGGCGGAACTGTTCGTCGGTCAGCACCGGAGTCAGATTGCCTGTAGGAAATTCACGTGAGAGCTCAACCCAGGTTCGACAGCCGGCATAACGTGTTTCGTTTTCCACCTCAAATGGTTGTGACTGCTGGTATGCACGAATGAGTAACACAAACAGCCCCGGATTTTTATATTCAAACCGCTGCTGAATCGTTTCCTGATTCAATACCTGAATCGAATTCAAGCCGGGCAGCGCTGACGGTGTTTTGATTTCCAGAACCTTCTCAACAACAGCATACAGCGCCAGCATGATCTTTCCCGAAGCAGGTTCCATCGCAATCGGTGCTGTGAGCAAATCGCTATATTCTGGCTGCAACTGCTCGGCCCCCTGATGAAAGCGGGTCGGAAAGAGCCAGAACTCCCGATGTTCAACGCGAAATCCCTGTTGTCCTTCGTGAATGCCCCCTTTACGGACAATCACCGACTGCAGCCCCTGCCCTAATGCAGCGCAGACAGCGCCCCACTCTTTAAATGCGATTTGATTCTGTGACAGCATATTTCCAGGTCACTTAAAAGCTGTGATGCTACTTTTTCGTTGAACGCGGATTTTTCATCCAGTACAGGTAACCATCTTCGGCTCCGACAATCAGATCACGAATGCCGTCTTTGTCCCAATCGACCGTACAGGGACTGCTTGTATGACCGGCCAGCTTCCGCTCGCTGAGGGGACCCTGATTTTTTAAGACCACTTTTCCGTCCACGGTTTTTTCATTGCGAAAGAAATCGGCATTCATACTGTTCACAAGCAGATCCAGCCGACCATCGCCGTCCCAGTCAACAATATGCAGTTTATAGCGACCACTGCCGCCCGCCCGTTTGGGATTCATCTGAATCGGCTTCAGAGTTTCATCCACAAAAATGCGCTGCCCCGGTAATAATTTGAGTTCCTTGCCCTCACGAACCCGTTCAAAAAAAGCAAGATATCCCTCATGATCCAGCATCACCAGATCGGTCAAACCGTCCTGATTATAATCGACGGCGACAGGCGTTGTTCTCCACTGAGTGACCAGTTGATTGCCGCGCGGATTCCACCAGTTCCAGGCTGGCTTCGGGGCAGCCCCATCCCACTCCACATTGACCGTCTGTGCGGAAGCCAGTTTTGGTTCTTTCCGTGTACCGATATTCTGATACCAGAGAATTTCTCCCCAGATCGAATTCACCAGCAAATCAGGCAGACCGTCCTGATCCCAGTCTGCGACGGTCTGGGTGGTATAACCCCACTTTGCTTCACAGGGACCTTGAATCGATCCATTAGGGCCCGCCTGAATGCGAATCGGTCGTCCTCCTGCCTGCAGATAACGTGGTGCAGCCAGTTTGGGTGAATGCGGGTTGCCATCCAGATTTTCGATCAAAGCAATATAGCCGGCGGTATTTCCGCAGATGAGATCTTCATCCCCGTCTCCATCCCAGTCAAAAGCATAAGGGGTTGCCAGCGCTCCAAACTTGACACCAGCCGCTTTTTGCCGGAAATAGCGCGGAGGGAGAAACTGAGGCAGCTTTCCCAATAGTTCCCCTGTATTCTCCATGAAAGCGACGCGACCATCTTCATCACCAATGACCAGATCGATATCGCCATCCTGATCCCAGTCAATCGCAGCAGGCACGATCATCTGCAGGTCCATCTGTAAAGGCTGGCCATTGCTGGCTAAGCGGCGACCGGCCACATAACGGGGCTCTGTTCGCGTTCCCGTATTTTCAAAATACGTCAATTGATCCAGGAACTCACCGCAGATCAGATCCAGATCGCCGTCATGATCGAAGTCGGCGAAATTGGGAGAGGGCCAGCCAAACACTTCCAGAGGCTGATCGCCAATTTTGATTTTGGTCGGTTGCTCATATTCCGGTTTTTCATCAGTCCCCGAATTTTGCAACACATAAACAAAGCCATGCAGCGGCCCATTGGTCCATTGCCCCTGTTCATTATAGGCGTCGTCCCATCCATAGTCGCTCCAGTCGCCGACCCCCACAATCAGATCCTGATCTTTGTCGCCGTCATAATCAACATAGTACCATTGATTCGCACGGACTTTTTTGCCGTGCACATTTTGTTCGACGGGTAAAGGGATCAGTTTATCAAAACCATTCTTTTTAAAATCGACCACTTCACGTCCCGAAACCAATACCCGTGGCTTTCCATTTACATACGAAAGACAGGTATTATGATATCCTTTCCCCAGGCGAACGCCGGGCGCAAAGACTGGCATTTTCTCTTTGCCGTCCGACCGGTTTTCGAAGAAGTAAGTCCCATTGGAAGGTTTGTCAGGACAGGAGACCAGCAGGTCCAGATCGCCGTCACCATCATAATCCATGGGAAGTGGCCAGGCCCACAACCCGACTCCCAAATCCACGTCAAGCTGCGGATTGTGATAGGTTAACTGCTCTAACTCTTCCGCTTTCAGCGAAAAAGTTCCTGAAAAAATCAAGACGACAGCACAACCCTGAAAAACTGTTCGTAAAAGGTTTTGAGCGACCATAATGGATTTTCCTAAAACGGAATGAGAACTATCGTTCAAAAAGCACAGACGTGCTATAATCTTAAGAATTTATGCCTTGCTATATTTAACTCTAATACTCTGGAAGATTCCAGTCGTTCAAATCAGTACTGAATCAATAAGTTGAAATATAATGAATTGGTTGCTTCTTTGTCGTTTATTGGGACTCGTGGGAATGCTCGTCGGGGCCTCAATGGTGTTCAGCCTCCCCTGGGCATTTCCGATTTTTGGTGAAACCCGCGAATTTGAAGTTGCGGGTTTCTGGGGCATTTGCGGCGCCATCGCCTGCAGCCTTGTTTCCGGTTCATTCCTGTATCTTCTGGGACGTAATGAGCGCGGAACGATCTTACGAAAAGAGGCCTTAGCCGTTGTGGGGCTGAGCTGGATTTATTCCGGTATACTCGGCTGCCTGCCTTTTC
>NZ_CALFPF010000663.1 GCF_937919775.1 uncultured Gimesia sp. | reverse complement strand
ATGATAAAGCAAGGTTGATGCTGGTCGCTTTATCGCTACTGACCCAGCCGATTCCAGCCAGCAATTCGGCATCGTCATTCGGATCTTCCCAGGCATCCCAGCCACGAGCGACTCCCGCCAGCAATTGCAGTTGTTCGTTGACTTGGAAAGTCGCCAGAAAACCGGTATGAGTGAAAGGTTCGCCATATTGCATCGAATAAGAGTGCGAGTAGAAGAAGTTGTCCGGTGCGGTTACTTTTTCATAACCGATCGGTGTGTAGAAGTGACCTGCTTTGATACTGACGCCTTCCAGCCAGGGAATATACAGTTCAGCATAAAGCTGCGGCATCGCCAGTCCGTACAGGGAATAATTATTGAGACCACTCGTGCGGGGACCATTTCCGCTATTCCAGTGGGGTGATCCGTCAGAATGCGTTTCCAGGCCTGTGGCGGTGGTAAAAAAGTAATCGGTACCGTAGAGCAGGTCGGCACGGAAACCCCAGTCCAGTTCGTCGCCACCAAAATCAACAGGGCGTTCCATGAACAGGTACAACTGGTTCATCTGATACTCATTGGAACGATCATTGAAGGTCACAGGCAGGTTGGAATTGTTGGAAGGTTTCTGGAAGTTTCCCGTAAATCCCTGATCGAGCCAGCCACCCATTCTGATGCGTTGTGAGTTCAGCGACGGATAGATTGGCGAATTCTTCATCAGGAACTGGTCGAGAAAATTACAGCACTGACATTCCGGCTGACAGATCGCATCAACGCAGTCAGCCGCGCATTGGCCATCTGTGTTATAGTCAGATGAGTCAGAAGTGTTTAATGATACGGGCTGGTAGATGCTTTGGTCTTCTACCAGAGGGGTATCATTAGCATAGGGATTCTCCAGTCGGTTTTCCTGACCGAAAACGAAACCGGGAATACAAATTGCCAGGCCAACCACAATCCATTGTGAGATTTTTTTTATTCGCATCTTATTCCAACTCGTGCGATAACATGGCTTATTAACTGCGAATCTATGTTTACATGTCGCCGGAAGTTTACCAAAACCCTCATCCTCAAGGGCAGAGTCAAGGCACTTCCACTTTCATTTTCGGCTGGGATGACTCCAAAATCGGATACTAATTATTTGTAAAGTGATCTCTTCACAGTGAATTCGCGGTTTAAACGTTAGCCTCACTGCTGATTTACCTATTTTACTAAATCTGTCTTGTCTACAGAACTACTGCGATAGCGGGAATGGAATCGGAATCACATCACACAGATTACTCCTGCCACTGCGGCTACCGGTTAATTAAAATGTACAGATTTGATTACAGAATTGTTTCCTAAGTTGAACATTTCTGTTGAGTTAACGCATCATTGCTGCCCATCCCATTTACTGAACAGGACTGACATCTTTGTGACGACCTTTACGATGGTCCTACAACCTGAACAGGATTTACCAAACGGTGCAAATTGCCTGTTTTATTGATTGCAATTGGTTCGTGCGTGGGCAAAGATATTTCAAATATTGCATTATTAGCTGTATTCTTTAGCCAAAATCTCGTACGCAATAAAGAAAATCCTTTTATTCTGCGAGC
>NZ_CALFPF010000662.1 GCF_937919775.1 uncultured Gimesia sp. | reverse complement strand
GTCATGTACTATTTCCGATTCCTTGGTTTGTTACTTTTGATCTGCATCCAGGCAGTTCCCGCATCAGTCAGCGCTCAAGCCGAACGAAATGTGGGGTTTGAGTTAACTGCATTTGCATTGACGCACGCCAAGGTTGTCACCAGGCCGGGGGCTGTTCTCGAAAATGCCACGGTTCTCATCAGAGACGGTCTGATTGAAGAGATCGGCGCGGATCTCAAAATTCCCTCTGATGCGGAAGTGATTGATTGTCAGGGAATGTTAATTTACGCCGGCTTCATCGATGCCGGCTCCAGTAGTCTGATCAATCAAGACATAAAACCGCCCAAGCCGGACGCCCGAAAAGTTGACTTCGGTCGTTATGCCCTGGCAGCAACGCGGCCTGACAATCGAAATTATCTTAGCCCGGAGTTTCATGCGAATCAGGCGGTGACCAATAAAAAAGACAGTTTCACGAACTATCAGAAAGCAGGATTTACGTCGGTTCACATCCTGCCTCAAGGAAAGATTGCCAGTGGACAGGGCACCTTGCTTTCCACGAGCGAATTTCCAGTTCGAGAGTCGACGTTGATTGAATCCACGATGAGTTCTTTCCGGTTGTATGCCCCACAGGGCGATGTTTACCCTAAGACGCTGATGGGAGCCGTCGCTCATTTGCGACAAACGTTTCTGGATACAAAACATTACGAACAGCATTGGGCTTTGTATCAGGACCAGTCCGCATTTATTAAGCGTCCCCCGACCGATCCGGCTTATGCGGTTTTTCTGGAAATTCTGGATGCGAAGCAAGTCCCTGTCTTTGCCGCTAATTCGCGTGATGAAATATTGCGTGCTCTCGATTTTTGCCAGGAATTCAAAATTAAACCGGTGATTTATGGAGGAGCAGAAGCGCATCTTTGTCTGGATCGGCTGAAAACAGAATCGCAGGGTGTCATCTGCAAGCTGGATTATTCCGAGAAACCCAAGCTCGAAGAAAAAGCAGAGAATGCGGAGACAAAAAAACTCACAGCCGAGATTCCAGATCCGTTACGGGTACAACAGGAAAAACTCAGACTCTGGAAAGCACGGATTCAGGGACTGACAATGTTGGCCGACAGTGGATTACCGGTTTCGCTTTCTTCTGAATCGCTGAAAAATCATGTGACCGATTTGTTACCGCAATTACGGACCGCCGTGAAAGAAGGATTGTCGGCGGACCAGGCGCTCCGGTTTTTGACCGTCGATGGTGCAAAAATATTAGGAATCGATCAACGTCTGGGAACCATCGAAAAAGGAAAATTGGCCCACCTTGTCATCATGAATGGTCCCTGGGAGAAAAGTGAGACAAAAGTTCGTTTTCTGTTTGTGGATGGCGTCAAATTTGACTTTGAAGACAAATCAAAGAAAGAGGATGAAAAAACGCCGGGAACGATCTCGCCGGAGAAAGAACAGCCGGCCAATATCGATTTAGCGGGAAGCTGGGGAGTCGAAATTGAATCGGCACAGGGAAAAGTGATCGGTCAACTCCAACTTGCACAGGAGAAAGAGAAACTGCGCGGGACTTTTACCAGCGAAAAAGGGGATGGGAAAGTGACCTCGGGCAGCATCAAAAAAGACCAGTTTGAGTTCACGGTGGGAATCGGGGCTGGCGGACATGCGATTGAGCTGCAGTTTAAGGGTTCCCTTGGAAAAGAGCCGAAACCAGCACGTATTTCCGGGAAATTGAAATCTGCCTTTGGTACGGAAACCAGTTGGGCTGCGGTTCGTATACAGGAAAACTCCAAACCTGCTTCCGAAAATCCGATCATGCTTTCCATCGAAGGAGCAGACGATGACAGTGATTTACCGGGAGACTCAATTTCTGATGTGCTGGTCGCCGAAAAACCGGTTCTGACGGAAGTCCAAAAGCAAAAAGTGAATTATCATCTTTATCACACCGAACTGGAGGCGGATCGTGTCAGACGCTCTCTGAAAACCGACGGCAATCTGGTACTTAAAAATGGCACTGTGATTACCGTCACCGGTGAGACTTTGAAAAACGCTACCATCCTGGTGAAAAAGGGAAAAATCGCGGCGATCGGAAAAGATCTGGAGGTCCCTTCCGGCATGGCTGAGATTGATATCACCGGCTTGTATGTGATGCCGGGAATTATTGATACGCACAGTCATATTATGATCACCGAGGGGATCAATGAGTCTTCGCAGTCGATCGTGCCGGAAGTACGCGTCAAAGATGTGGTGAATACTTCTGATCCGTCAGAGTATCGGGCATTAGCCGGCGGTGTGACCGCTGCCCGACTCTTTCATGGTTCTGCCAATGTGATTGGTGGTCAGGATGCGGTCGTGAAATTAAAGCACGGCACAACGGCTCAGGAGCATATCCTGCATGATGCACCACAGGGGGTCAAATTTGCATTGGGCGAGAATGTGAAATACCAAACCTCGCGTTTCCCCAATACGCGAATGGGAGTGGAAGCCACATTGCAGCGGGCTTTTCTGGAAGCCATCGATTACCGGCGTCAATGGCAGGAATATGAAAAAGCACAAAAGTCGGATCGTAGTGAAAAGCGGCTGCCTCCGCGCCGCGATTTGCGGCTGGAAGCACTGGCCGATATTGTCAACCACGAAAAATTCATTCATTCCCATTGTTATCGGGCGGATGAAATTCTGATGCTGCTCCGCGTGGCCTCGCATCTGGGAGTGCGCGTCTGGTCGCTGCAGCATGTGCTGGAAGGATATAAAATCGCGCCGGAAATCCTGGCGCATGGCGCAAGCTGCAGTACGTTTTCGGATTGGTGGGCGTATAAGATTGAAGCCTTCGATGCGGTACCCCACAATGCGGCTCTGTTAAATGAATCCGGCGTGAATACGGTTATTAAAAGTGACGACTGGGAATTGATCCGACATCTGTATCTCGAAGCGGCCAAAACCGTTCGATACGGGAATATGTCCTTTAATGACGCTTTACGGACGATCACAATTAATCCTGCCCGTGAATTAGGTCTCGATCAGAGAATCGGGTCCATCGAGATCGGGAAAGATGCCGACTTTGCTGTTTTCAGCGGTTTTCCATTGAATGCCTATTCCCGCTGTGAAATGACCATCATTGAGGGAGAGATTTATTTTGATCGGAAAAAACAACCCACGGCAATGTCAGAAACGGCAGAACGGCGTTCGCTAACTCCCAATGTGGAAATCGCACAGCGGAACTCCGAGCCCCTTTCACTTCCGACAGGTGATCTCAAAGCATTCGCGATCGTGGGGGCCACGCTGCATCCGGTGGATGGAGGCGATATTGCCGGCGGGACCATCATTGTCAAAGGAGAAAAGATTGATTATGTCGGGCCGGCAAAAACGCTGTTGAAAGAGATGACGATCGTCGATGCCAAGGGTTTACATGTCTATCCGGGGCTGATTGATTCCGGGTCGACATTAGGTTTGACTGAAATAGATAAAGTTCGTGAAACGCACGATTATGGGGAGAGCGGCGATCTGCAGCCGGATTTACGAACCGGAGTGGCCATCAATCCCGACTCCGAGTTATTTCCCGTGGCGCGGGCCGGCGGTATCACATCTGTGCTGGTCTGTCCTCAGAACGGTTTGATCGCCGGGCAGGCTTCCCTTGTTCAAACGGCAGGCTGGACGGCACCGGAGATGGTGATGGATCTTGAAGCGGGCCTGCAGATTCTCTGGAGCACAAAAAAAGAGCGTCAGCAGGAATTAGAGGACTTTCTTCAGAAAGCACGTCTTTATCAAAAACTCAAAAAACAGACTGAAGAGAACGCATCGAACAGGCCGGTGACAGATCCCCGTTATGAAGCGCTGCTACCTTATCTGGATCAAAAGAAGCCGGTGTTCATTGAAGCAAATTCGGAGAAAGAAATCGCCGGTGCCCTGCTCTTTGCTGAGAAAGAAAAATTGCGGGTGATTATCACCGGCGGCACTGATGCCTGGAAACTCGCACAGGAATTAAAGGCAAGAAAAGTGCCTGTGATTGTCGGTCCTGTGATGAAGAAACCGGAAGAAAACTTTGACCCGTTTGACGCGCCGTATGCCAATCCGGGGCAGCTCTATGATGCAGGCGTTTCCTTTTGTATTCGTTCGCATAGTGCCTGGAATTCGCGGAACACTCCGTTTGAAGCAGCGATGGCAGTCGCATACGGTTTGCCGGAACAGGCTGCCCTGAGAGCGGTCACGCTCTCTGCAGCGGAAATTCTGGGAGTAGAAGAACAGATCGGTTCTTTAACAGAAGGGAAACTGGCGAACTTGATCATCGCCGATGGTTCCCCATTACAGCATACTTCTCATATCAAGGCTGTTTGTGTAGGCGGGAAATTGTTACCGCCGGAAAGTAAACAAACTCGATTGTATGAGCGTTATCGCAGTCGATTACTGGAAATGCAGAGCCCTGGAAAAAACAAATCTCCTGCGCCGATTCCACTGGAAACTCAGAAAACGGAACCTGCCAGGAAACCTGCCAACACAAAATAAGCGAGCACTGCTGATTAACGTAAAACAGCGCCCTCAATATGTTTAAATTTGAGAACATGCATGGTGCGGCTGAAACGGTCCGGGTTCTTTTTGAACTCTTCGCGTGATTCGAGATCAACAAACAAATAGAGGTTGTGATCGTAATAGGCACCGTATTTTGTGTTACCCGGAATCGCACGATCCTGCTTGTTGAGGATCACAGGGTCACAACCCAGTAACTGGGGGGCGTAACGTCCCGGATCATTTTTGAAGATCTCCAGCTCAGTCCGATTGCTCAGGAGATAAGTGATACCCTGGTAAGGCCAACTGAATTCTTCGTCCCCTTTATTCCATTTTCGATCTCGTGTCAGCGCAATCGGGCTGTATCCCTCCAGACCAATATTGGAAGGCGAAGTCGCAATATAAGTTTTCTCTTCCGTTTGAGACGGGGTCGATTTTTCCTCAGGTTCGAACTGATCTTCCTTTTTTGGTTTTTGCATCAGCTCTTGTTTACTATTTTGGCCAGCCATATAAACGCGTCGATCATTTTCGTAACGCGAGGCACCGCGTCCCAGAAAGCTTAAATAGTCGTTTTTTGCCTGCATGCCATCGGTACGAGTAATAATCGTACCTGTGGGGGTTAAGAGGATATCGCTGGGAAGAGAACGCACGTTGAAACGATCAACCAGATGCTGATTCTCATCACTGTCAATCTTGACGGCAATAAATCGTTTGCCAAACTGACTGGTGAGGGCCTGGGTGTTTAACACTGTCTGGTCCATTTGGCGGCAGGGGCCGCACCAGGACGCATGAAAGTGCAACAGGACGGGAAGGTCATTTTGCTGCGCCAGTTTCTGGGCAGATTCAAAATCATGCAACCACTGACCCGCAAATGATTCATTTACTGTAATAACAATCAAAGAGAACGTGATTGTTATGATCGATAAATGCAGTTTCTTTGACATCCGTTTGGTTAATTGCATGAAAGTGCCT
>NZ_CALFPF010000661.1 GCF_937919775.1 uncultured Gimesia sp. | reverse complement strand
ATTCATATCCGGGCCTGCAATGGTTTTCTCAACGTCCCGTGTATCAATACCTGACACGCCGCACAGACTGGAAGGTGTTTCATTTGCACTGGAAAAAGAAAACAGAACCCGACGACCATATCTGGGAAAATTTGAAAGCGATGCAGGAGCAACACAAAGTTCCCTTGATGTTATGGGAGTATCAGCCTGAAGATAAACAGGTTAAAGCACTACAGCAGCGGGGGGTGGCTTCGTTTGTTTTGAATCCACTTACCGTCAAACCATCGCAGGGTAACTATCTGACAGAGATGCAACGCCAATTGGATGAGCTTGAAGAATTTCTTAAGCAGCATACTACTTTAACCAAATCAAACGAAAAATAAGTATGTTCCAGATTCGACAGGAAACAGTGCAGGACAATACCGCCATCAGGCAGATTCACGAACGTGCTTTCGGGCAATCGGCAGAGGCAGATCTGGTTGATCGGCTACGCATTTCGTGCCCTGATCAAATTTCTCTGGTTGCCGTTGCAGGGGACCAGTTAGTCGGACATATTCTGTTTACCCCAGCGAAAATTGAATATACGGATGGATCCAAGGTGAGCGGGATAGGGTTGGCGCCGTTGGCGGTACTACCTGAATTTCAAGGAAAGGGAGTGGGAAGTCTCCTGATTCAGGCCGGGCTGGATCAATTACACGAATTAAAACAGTCGTTTGTAATTGTCCTGGGGCATCCTGGCTATTACAGCCGATTTGGGTTCGAACCAGCTTATCGCTACCAGATTTCCTGTGAATTTACGGGGGAAAATCGAGAAGCGTTTATGATTTATCTATTGAATCATCCGGCATTTCAGGCAAAAGAGGGGGTTGCCCGCTATCATCCCGATTTTTCTGCATTTGCTTAGCCCGGATAGGCCGCATATACTGAATTTCTGTCTCAGATTGGCTGAAAGTGAGTTGTACTCAGTTGAGACTCTTGGAAGTGCCGATGTAGGTTATATAATAGAAACGGAAACACATTTTATCATGATGGAGCTAATCCAGGCAGAATAATCCGAAAGGTTTTAGTGATGCAAACAGCTTTACAGGTTTTAGATCGGGAGTACCTTGAAGCCCGTTGTTCCCTTCTGGAACTTGCTGCGGCTTTGGACCGTATTGATCGGGCCTCTGACCACGAAGAGGGTGCAGGTGAATTCAGTGATTCCCGACTGGAATTATTGAAACAGGCGATGGCATTGTTAAGTGAGAAAAGTCATCTGCCGAATCGGTCTGAACGGATGCTGCTACTCTTTTCCGATCTGGACTAAACGACTTCCAATTCTCCCGCCCAAATTCCATTTGATTTATCAGTGAGACGATCATGCAAATCATTCAACCTCATTATCATGCCATTGCACGTACCGCTCAGGATTATGAACGCATGGCAATGTCCGGCGTTGTCGCCGTTGCGGAACCCGCCTTCTGGGCCGGTTTCGACCGCCTATATCCGGAAACGTTCATTGACTACTTTCGGCAGATTAGTGAATTCGAACCGACACGTGCCGCCGAGTATGGCATCAAGCATTACTGCTGGGTTGCCGTGAATCCCAAAGAAGCTGAAAACCCGGAGCTCAGCCACGAAGTACTCAAAAAGATGCCTGAATTCTTTAACAAGCCGACCGTGCTCGGTGTGGGGGAAATCGGGTTTCATAAAACTACCAAAAATGAAGAAGAGATCTTCGAAGCGCAGGTTGAACAGGCCATTAAATATGACCAGTTGATTCTGATTCATACGCCTCACCTGCAGGATAAAGTGCGCGGCACGAAACGCACGTTAGAAGTGTTATCCCACATGAACGTGAATCCGGAACGAGTCTGGATTGACCATGTGGAAGAGCATACGATTCGTGAACCACTGGAAGCCGGCTACTGGGTTGGATTCACTTTGTACCCCGTTACCAAGTGCTCGCCAAAGCGAGCCGTCGATATGCTCGAAATGTATGGACATGAGCGGATTCTAGTAAATTCGTCTGCAGACTGGGGACCCAGTGATCCCTTTACCCTCCAGCAGTGTGTCGTTCAATTCCGGGCGAGAGGTTATTCCACACAGGATGCCATAGAAATCTTCCACAATAATCCGGCTCGGTTCCTGGGACAAAATCCCAAGTTTGATATTAAGCCGATTCGGCTGGAAACCATCGATGAACCCAGTCATAACCTGATTGGAAACTGATTTTTCCGCAAATGAAATTAGAATGAAACAGGAGCAATGAGTGAAATCGTTGCTTCTGTTTTTTTATGCCTATTTCTTTTTGGGGCGGAACGCGACGAGCCGTTCTTCATTCGTCTCCAGGTACGGTCCTTCGAGCAAGTCAATACAGTAGGGAATTGCAGGGAAAACCGCGTCTAGGCATTCCTGAATTGCTTTAGGCTGCCCTGGCAGATTGACAATCAATGCGCCGCCGCGAATGACGGCTGTCTGCCGGGAAAGAATGGCCGTCGGGACTTTTTCCAGCGAGACTTTTCGCATCAGTTCACCAAAACCCGGCATCTCTTTGTCAGCGACAGACAGTGTCGCTTCCGGCGTAATATCTCGTTTCGCAGGTCCCGTGCCTCCAGTTGTGACAATCAGGCAGCACTGTTCCTGATCAGACAGTTCTTTCAGAGTTTCAATGATCGTAGAAAGCTCATCGGGGATGATGCGGGCGACTGAAGTCCAGTCGCTACTGAGAACTTCAGACAGATAGTCCAAAATCGCAGGGCCTCCCCGATCTTCGTATTCACCTCGACTGGCGCGGTCGGAAACAGTCACAATTCCGATTTTCGCTTGATCCGTATCTGACACGAATGGCCTTTCTGATAATGAAGCTTTAACTTCGACCATGTTAAAAATGAATCTGAATTCGATTCAATATGGTCACTGTATTCGATTGGTAGATCACCTTCCACTCAGCATTCATTCCGATGAGAAGATTTTCCGGAATTGGCCTGATCATGCAAACTCATAAAGGCGGTACCGATTTCTGAGTTTCAGTGAGACCCGTCTGCGCATCAACCGCCGGCGTTGATTCATGCAGGACAGTCCCCCGAAGACGAATCAGTTCCATGGCGGCGTGATGCCGGGAAGTCACTCCCGGCTGCGGATAGAGTCCCCCTCCCAGGATAAGGACTACCAGGATCAGAATAGCTACATGTTCTGAAGTTCGTGCACGGAGCGAAATCGAAGCTATGTGACGTGCTCCGGTAAAGACTCGAAAATAGGCCTGCAGAATTGCGATACTGTTCAACGCAGCGGCAATCACAACAGCCGTTCCGACGAGAGGGTAGACTTCAATGGCCCCTTCAACAAGAAGTTCGGTTCCGATGAATCCCACCGTTCCGGGGAAACCAATCGATGCGAGTCCGGTTACCAGAAACAATGTTGCCAGTGTGGGAGTGTGTTCGTAGAGTCCGTGGTATTCTACAAGAGAAATTCGCCCGATTCTGGCTTCGATGGAACGAAACGTCAGTGCAAATCCTGCCATCGAAATTCCGACGGAAATCCAGACGCAAAGTCCTCCTGTTAACCCCAGAGGAGTCGCCATTTCTAAACCGACCAGTACAAGGGATGAATGGCTCAAAAACAGATAACAGAAGAATCGACGTGCTTCCCGCTGCACGAGCGCCATTCCGGCCGCATAAACGGCGGTTGTTAGAGACACTAACGCGATACCTTGCAGCGCCCAATCGGGGGCAATTGGAAAAACCAGTCTGACGATAGCATAGGCACCGGTCATCGGAGTGACAAACAGCAAGGCCGTTCCGAAGGTCGCTTTTTCAAAGAGATCCGTCATCCAGCAGTGCAGTGGAATAATGCCGCTGCGCAACAGGGCGGCAGTTGTCAGAAATGCTCCTGCTATCAGTGAAATCGAATCACCGACCTCACCGAGCACCTCAAGGTGCACGCCAAAGATCACCACAGCCGTCGCGGTC
>NZ_CALFPF010000660.1 GCF_937919775.1 uncultured Gimesia sp. | reverse complement strand
AGTCTGTTCAATTATCGTTAAGAGAAAACCGATGCCAAATATTATTAAAACAATCACCATTTGTCTGATGCCTAACTTGTTATTTATCTGCTCGATTCTGTAAGCGATTGTAGATGTTTTAAATTCAGGTCATTACTGGAAACATAATAATTGTATTACGTTGAAATAGACTGTCAACGAGGAGTTTCAGCACCTCAAATGACGATCGAAATCAATAACCGGGTAAACACCGTTTCCTGGTCATTACGCAGGGGAGATAAAATATATCCGAAATCAATTCGCGGTTGCTTTGGCTTTCCAGTAATGCTTCTCTCTCCCATGACTTCGGCGTCGATACAGTAGATCCGCTGCTTGCGGGCTGTTGACTTTGCTTGTTTGTGTGCTGACTCAGGCACCTGTTCTCAGTGTGTATCTCTCCAGCCGCGTGACCGGCGAATATGATGTTTGTCTGATTGTCCGGATGAATGTTTTGTTCGTTTCCGGTTGGGGGTTGATTTGTTTCCGTCGGGGCTGGTCCGGATGGTTTGTGGAATCGCTTTATTGAAAGCAGGTTGGAAATCGTGATGCATGCTGAGTCCATTTTTGTCTGGTGGCGTACCTGGCTGACTGTGGTGACTTTGTTTCTTGCGGAAGGGTGCGCGGGGGTCAAGGGGGGGAGAGGGAAATCAGACCCACTTGAAACCCAACGGGAACTCGGTGATTTCCCGTGAGATGTCGGTGAAGGGCTGCGATGCCCATCGATACGATACGAAACATTCGGAAGCAGTCGCGGCGGCTTTGAGAAAAAGTCTCTCCACACAGGGACTTTTATACTGCGGATTTCAACAGGCTGTGGCGTGTCTTCTGATGCTCGTGCCGTTTGCTCGCGCACGCGACTCTTGCTCCGCATTTTTGGAATCGGCGCGGCACGGTCAAGAGGTGTTTCATCACTACGAAACCGTGATTCAGCGTGAAATGAAATGCAGGGTACAAGAAAAGCAGGGGTGGGCAGGGCGCACAAAAAAACGAGCGGGAACCGTTTTTCGATTCCTGCCCGTTTTTGAATTGTCGCACCGGGTCGGCACCTTAAGGTCTGCTTGCCTGCAAGCGGCTCTCAGATCTGTCGGTTACCCGTATTTGGTACCAGGACTTGTGGTCCTGTTCAAAACCCTAAAAAGATGCCTGCTTTTTAAGGATCAATGGGCACGGGCGGGATCGAACCGCCGACACCAGGATTTTCAGTCCTGTGCTCTACCAACTGAGCTACATGCCCTTTTCGTTTCCGGCGTGAATTCAATGGCGTTAACCCCATATGAAATCATTGCTTAATGGAAGCGAGATGGAAATATAAGCCATTCGTCTCTCAGTTTCAAGCAAAACTGGCACTTCCTGTTCAGGATTCCGCAGTTTTCCTGAATCCCGGCTTTTTCCGCTGCAAATACTGGTATTTCAACCACTTCGCGCCCGCAGGAATTTATGCATTATAACGATCAAATGAATTCAGATCTGGCCGTCAAAGAGTTCGGAGGACAGATCGATCTCATCTTTTCCGGAAGTCGGCAGGGCCTGGTCAATCACGAACTCACTCGCATTCAGATCAAGAATGTTAGCCGGATCTATCGGATCGGCCTTTTTGCCTTCCGCTGTCTGGATGATCTGTACAATCGGACTGGTATAAAAATTCTGATTGCGTCGAATCACCCGGGCGGCACTGCGATCTGTCAACGTGACAAAACTGCCCACCGGAAACAGAGAGAGCAGATTCAACAAAGCCCGCATGGGAGCCGAATCGATGGTTTTATAGTTGGTCTGCCTTAACAGGAATTCCATCGCCGCATAAGGCATCAGAGCAGGGCGGTCTTCGCGGGATGTCGTCAGAGACACATAACAATGCGCCACATTCAGAATCCGGGCAAACATGTGGATCATATTCTGCGTCCGCATCCGCGGATAACCACGCCCGTTGGGTTGTTCGTGCACCTGATAACAGACGACGGGAACCACACTCGGAATGCCGGCGATGTTTTCCAGCATTTCCAGCGAAAAGATGGGATGCTTCTGCATTTCCATGCGTTCCACCGGGTCGAGTCTGCGGCGACATTTACCGATTTTCTCCTGCACTTTTACCATGCCCCAGTCGTGCACGAGTCCGCATAAACCGATATTTCGTACGTTATTTTCATCAAGATTCAATTCGGTTCCGATCGCCATGCCTAACAGCGACATCTGCAGACAGTGCTGAGAAAGTGATTCGTCCTTGCCGGCTTCTGCAGCCGCCGAGATCACACTATCTGCATCAGCCGTCAATTGTGTCAGGTAACTGGCGGCCATCCCGGCGATTTCAGAACCTTTGGGAGTTTTACCGGTCAGCGCGCCGCGCATCATGCCATCCAGTGACTCACCAAACTCTTGTTGCTGCGCAAACAGCGCATCGCGGTGTTTCTGGTCGTAGGCCTTACAGCCATGCATGACCATCGAGTCGCGCACAGCCGGCCCGGTATTGGCGACAAACATCGAACCGGATTCAATCAGTTTATCCAGTTTCTCGGTTAACTCGGTAGAAAAGATTCCATTCCCCGCGCCTTCAAACATGGTATTGTCCGAAAAGTCAGCATTTAAACTGACCATAGAAGCATCCTGATTGTGGATATCCACTTGCGGCATATTTCGATCACGTAACAATTGTTTGAAACGTGAGTTAACAACTGATCCCGACGCTAATAGTAAGACACCATTGGTATCGTAAATCGGATTATTGATTTTCCGGCCTACGATCAGATCTTCGACGCGTATCGAAACGGTCTCCTGCTCATCAGCTTGCGATTCGGTCGCCTGGTCTAATTTTTCTTTTATTTCTGTTGTCATTCTCACAACCTGAATCGAAACTGATTCCTGACGATTGAGGAATCCAGTCCGTGCCTTATTTTAAAGTGGAACGCTTTACAAAGTTCCCAAGAGTTTAAACTCATTACAAACCTAGTTTAAAATATTTGAAAACCCAGCGAGGGAGGGATTTACGACGCAAAATTCCGATACCAATTCTGACGATTAATCGGAATTATCGGATCAGGAAAAAACGGCTGGAGGGAAATCTCTGGAGCCTTGTGAGGTCGATCGGTACTTATACCAATGCAATGATCTCAGATATGATCTCGGCTTCACTGGATTTACCGGTGGTTAAATAGCCACGCAGAGGCAGGGGAGTTCCGTCAAAGCGATAAACGGTACCCGGGAAATGGATGCCGGAAATCCCTGTGGGGAGAAATACTTCCAGATTCGGCAGGTTCACAGCAGCCGGACCGATCAGGATAACCGGAACTCGAGCCAGATGCTTCAGAGCGCACTCAGACAGTCCGGAAAGGGCTATCGCGCCTACCAGAATACAGAGATCGGTTTCCTGCTGTTCGAGTACATGATTTGCGGAATATTCTTCGGGAGAGTAACGCGGATAACCTGCTGCAAAATTCACACACGCCGCGTATCCGGTCTGCCATGCCAGCACATTTTCCGCCCCTTTGGTCTCGCCTGCGCGGGGTACGCTGATCGAGTGACAGCGGCGGTCGGCCTGAATCTCTCTCACCAGCAAAGACAAGGCTTCGATTTTCCGGTGAGACAATGGTCCCTGTTTAAATTCGGGACCATAAAAGAAGACGATATACTTGCTCTTTTGAATGAGGCTGACCAGTTCCCGCAGGTCGGATAGAGAAATGCCCGCTGGTTCATTTCCGGCAAGCGCCACGCCTTTCAAAAGTGCGCGCAGGGACCAGATGACTTCAAATTCCCGCTCAGACTCGATTGGAATCATTTGATCGACGTATTCACAGGACTCGGGCAGCGCTGAGCCCAGCGACACGATTTTAGGCGAAACTATCTGCGTGCCTGAGTCAAGACTCTGCCTGTGACACTCACTGGTCAGTAAGGCATCAGCGCCCCAGTAAATAATCAGGTCGGCCCGACTGCGGACTTCTCCCAGAGTACACGTCGCCTCTCCGACCTGCTGCAATGCTCTTGTGGTCGCGGAAGCGCCCGTATCGATGGTGGCTCCAATCCGGTCCGCTAAACAGACGGCGGCCCGCTGTGCATCGGTGGCGGATTGATGCATGCCAAAAATTAACGGAGCCTGTGCCTGCCCGATTAATTCCACGGCCCGGCTGACTGCGGCTGCAGGCGAGGCTTCAGCCCCTTTGATCAGGGGCGCTAAAGCATCTGTCTGCAAAGACTGCTGGAACCAGGCCTGCCCTTGCGGGCAGGCGGTTTGAACTTCGAGAATCTGCTGACCATCGGTCGTGACTTGAATGTCATCGCAGACGCAACAACAACCTGCACAAGCAACGTCTTCCATCACATTTTTCACAGACGGTCTCCAGAACCGTAATTCATCGGAACGCAGTTCACAGGCAATTCGAATTAACCGATTAGTTCTTTCAGTTCATTCAAAAGTGAAACGGCTTTGCCAATATCGGCTTTCTGCTTGTCACGATCTTCGGGGATTTCACGTTCGATTGTCAGTGGCCCGGTATATTCAATGTCATTGAGCGTCCGCAGGTAAGTGGCCATTCCGACATCGCCTTCGCCAAGAGGCGTTTCTGCACCCCAGGCAATTCCACGTTTGTCTTCGGGTGCCCAGGTTGCATCTTTGCAATGCACGCTGGCAACCAGATGTCCGACGCGCTGCAATGCGGCAATCGGATCGCCCGTCCCATACAGAATCATATTCGCGGGATCGAAATTAATTTTCAGATTATCCCGTCCGACATCGCTGATAAAATCGAGCAGGTGGTCTGCTGATTCCTGTCCGGTCTCCAGATTCAGAGTCTGGCTGTTCACTTTGACATGATCCAGCAGTTTCTGAGTCACCTTCACCAGTTCCTTGTAATCTTCCGAATCGCGATCTTCCGGAACGAATCCGATATGCAGGGCAACCGTATCACATCCCAGCAGCCGTGCAAAATCGG
>NZ_CALFPF010000659.1 GCF_937919775.1 uncultured Gimesia sp. | reverse complement strand
TTTCATCAAAGGTCGGACTTTTGGAACGGCGAAACGATGCCGTTTGCTCAAGGATGATCATCGAAAACAGCAACAGTACCCCGTACGCGAGGAATCGCGCGCCCCCCTTTTTCGACGAGATGGATTCAAGAACCGGCATACTTCAATACTGCAAATTGTATTGGGAACTAAAAACGATACTCATATTCGAACGGCTGTTACCTATGTAATCAGCCGAAATACATGTCCGATAGCAAAGGCACACTCAATCGCAGATCGTTCATACTTATAATATAAGCTAGCTCAATAACGGTTTGACCACTTCACCATGCACGTCAGTCAGGCGATAGTAACGCCCCTGAAATTTATAAGTCAGTTTCTTGTGGTCGATTCCCAGGCAGTGCAGTATCGTCGCATTCAAGTCATGCACGGGCAGGGGGTTTTCTGTGATGTTATAGCTGAAATCATCGGTCGCGCCATAGGTGATTCCCGGTTTCATTCCGCCCCCTGCGGCCCAGACGGTAAAACACCGTGGGTGATGGTCGCGTCCGTAATTTGTCGCCGTCAACGTGCCCTGGCAATAAACGGTCCGACCAAATTCGCCCGCCCAGACCACCAGCGTATCATCCAGCATACCCCGCTGTTTCAGATCGAGAATCAGAGCCGCCGTTGCCTGATCGGTTTCACCGGCGAGCTGTTTGATTTTCGTCGGCAAGTTCAGATGATGGTCCCAGCCACGATGATACAACTGGATAAACCGCACGCCCCGTTCTGCCAGGCGTCGTGCCAGCAGACAATTGGCGGCATACGTGCCCGGCTGTTTTGCCTGTTCGCCATAGAGTTCAAAAGTGGTCGCTGATTCCTGTGAAAGGTCGGCCAGTTCAGGAACCGAGGTCTGCATCCGAAACGCCAATTCGTACTGCGCGATACGTGTCGCGATTTCCGGGTCTCCCTTTTCTGCCAGCGAGAGCCGATTCAGTTCCCCTAAATCGTCAAGCATTTCACGTCGCGCCTGCTGGTCAACGCCCGGCGGGTTGGAGAGAAAGAGCACGGGATCGCTCGAACGGCGAAATTTCACTCCTTGATGTTTCGATGGCAGAAACCCGCTCCCCCACAAGCGATCGTATAACGGTTGACCGCCGGTCCCCGAAGTTAAAGCGACAAACGTCGGCAGGTCCTGATTTTCGCTGCCCAGTCCATAGGAAATCCAGGATCCCATACTGGGGCGCCCGGCCTGAATGCTGCCGGTCTGCAGAAAGGTAATTGCGGGGTCGTGATTGATCGCTTCGGTATACATCGATTTGACGACGCAAATCTCATCGGCAATCTTCGCCGTATGCGGCAGGAGTTCACTCATCCAAGTGCCGCTCTTGCCGTGTTGGGCAAACTGAAACATCGAAGCTGCAATTGGGAAACTGGTCTGGCCGGCGGTCATGCCGGTCAAACGCTGGCCCCGACGGATCGAATCAGGTAGCTCGGATTTATGATACTTTTTCAATTCCGGTTTATAATCAAACAGATCCATCTGCGAGGGCGCCCCCGACTGGCTCAGATAAATTACTCTCTTCGCCCGTGCAGGAAAGTGCAGGCCGCTGGTGCTGGCCTTTGTCTGTTCGACTGCTCCTGATTCCTGCAACAGCGTTGCCAGAGCCGCCAGTCCCACGCCAGCAGCGTTCTGTCGCAGAAACGAACGCCGATTGGCCAGCATCTCTACTCCGTCCGTTAAATTTTGCATTTGTTATTCCCTGTTGATCGTTTCATCCAGATTGAGAATCAGACTGGCGATGACGGTATAAGCCGCGTGTTCTGCAATGTCATATTGTTTTAGAGGACGCGAATCTCCCACGGACAATAATTTCTGAGCCGCCTCCGGTGCATTCTGGAATCGCTTCAGATTCCGCTCATAACCGTTCAGGAAAATCGCCAGCTCGCGCTCGTCTGGCTCACGCGCCAGCACGACGCGCATCGCGTACCGAATCCGTAAAGCCGGTTGTTGCCCGGCTTGATTGAGCATCCGTTCTGCCAGTTTACGAGATGCTTCCACATATGTGACATCGTTCAATAATGCCAGCGCCTGGAGCGGCGTGTTCGTGCGGGATCGCTTGACGGTGCAGGTTTCGCGTGTCGGCGCGTCGAAAGTTGCCATTGCCGGTGGTGGCACCGTTCGTTTCCAGAACGTATACATGCTGCGGCGAAACAGATCATCGCCTGTGCCCGGTTCATACTCCTGGCTGGCGATCTCTTTCCAGACTCCCTGTGGTTGATACGGCTTGACCGAAGGCCCTCCAATTGTGGTCCGCAACAATCCTGCAGAGAATAACGCCTGATCGCGAATCGTTTCCGCCGGCAAACGCAGTCGACCGGCGCGGGCCAGCAATTGGTTTTCCGGGTCGACCTGATTTAATGCGGCAGAGACATGAGACGACTGCCGATAGGTGGCGGACGTCACAATGAGTTTCTGTAATCGTTTCACATCCCAGCCGGACCGAATGAATTCGGTAGCCAGCCAGTCGAGCAGATCAGGATGCGTCGGCCAGGCGCCCTGTGAACCGAAATCTTCAGTCGTTTTGACCAGTCCGTTTCCAAAGTACATCTGCCAGTAACGGTTCACAATCACGCGGGCCGTTAAGGGGTTACTCGGATCTACCAGCCAGCGGGCCAGTCCCAGCCGATTGGAAGGCAGATCAGCGGGCAGGGTTCCCAGGCTGGCAGGTATCCCGGCTGCGACTTGCGCGCCCGGTTTATCATACTCGCCACGCATTAATACAAAGGTCGGTTTTTTTTCCTCACGCTCCTGCATCACCATACTGGTGGGTAGACTCCGATAATATACTTCGCGCTGAATTTTGAATTTTTGCAATTCGGAAAACACAGTACGATATTTTTTCGGTGCCGTGTCTGGTGCTATGACTGACAAATAATAGTGAGTCAGCTTTAATTGTTGTTGCGGCGTGCGCTCGAGCTCCGGTATCTGTACAATCTGGCGGACAGACTCTCTGACCGAAGCCATTGCTGCCCGCTCTGAGGAGAAGCAGGCGTTGTAGATTTTCAAATCATCGATCAATCCCTGATACGGATCCTCGTTGTGGTACGCTCCAAATTCCAGTGGTGAAGGAAATGAAAAGCCGCCGGTCAGATAATCAAACTCGGCTTCCAGTTCGTACGGTTCGCCATTCACAAACAGTCGAAAATCCCGTGCATCCGAATTGCCGGCGTAGGTCAACACAATGTGCGACCAGCGATTCAACTCTAGCTGTCTTGTGGACCGCAACAGAATTGCATCGTCCAGCCAGCGCGGCCCGATATTGATCTGTAAATGGCTCTCTTTGAGAAAAATCCGAAAGCCACTCTCATCCTGAGCCGGCGTGAGTGATGCGAGTAGCGTACCGTTCGGTTGCTGCGGCTTGATCTGGAAGACCAGAGAAAACGGATCTTTGTCGCTCAATGTCGGTTTTTGCTCCGACTTATAGGATTGCGTCCCGTTTAGCAGCAATGCCTGACCTTGAATCCCTTGAACGAATTCTGGTTTTATATTTGACGTTTTCTCTTCATTACTGGTCAGATCGCTGGAAGCGTTTGTCTTTTGAGCATAGAAGTCCGCGTTCTGCTTTCCGATCACTCGTAGCTTCAGATCACCATCGAAGGATATCTGATAAACCAGATCTTTTTCCGGTAGCTTCGGTTGTTCATCGATCGAAGGACCCTGTTGTTCCCAATAGGTTTGGAATGTTTTCAGGACAGGAGTCGCCTCTTGTAGCATCTGCTCATATCGCTCGATTCTCTGATCGAGTTCATCCAGTTTCTGTTGCTGCTCTTGCGTAGGCGCTTTCACAAACGGAGCTGCATTGCCGTACTTAATCACGCGACCACGTTCGGGAATATTATTGAAAAACGCAATCATCTGATAAAACTCTTTTTGGGAGACGGGGTCGTACTTATGCTCATGACAGCGGGCACAGCCAATCGTCAGCCCCAGCCAGACCGTTCCCGTAGTCTCGACTCGGTCGACCGCGTATTCGAGCAGATATTCATCGAAAATAATGCCCCCTTCGGAATTCGCACGATGATTCCGATTAAAACCGGTCGCAATTCGCTGGCTGAGTGTCGGATCGGGAAGCAAATCGCCGGCCAGTTGTTCGACAGTGAATTGATCGAAAGGCTGATTCTGATTGAATGCGTTGATCACCCATTCGCGCCACCGCCACATATGCCGTTCGCCATCGGTCTGATAGCCGCTCGTATCAGCATAACGGGCTGCATCCAGCCATTCCATCGCCATCCGCTCGCCGTAATGGGGTGAGCTTAATAAGCGCGAAACCACGTTTTCACAGGCAGTCGGGGAATCATCTTTGAAAAAGCGTTCCTGCTCCTCCAACGTGGGAGGCAGTCCTGTCAGGTCAAGGCTGAGTCGGCGGATCAGTGTCGCTTTGTCGGCTTCGGGAGACGGAGAGAGTCCCTCCTGTTCCAGACGCGCGAGTACAAACGCATCAATCGGATTCCGTACCCAGTTGGCTTGTTTTACTTCTGGAATATCCGGGTGTCGCGGTGGAATAAATGCCCAATGTTTCTGCCAGAGGGCACCGTCGTTAATCCATTGTTTGATCGTCTCAATCTGCGTAGCCGTGATTTGTTTCCCCGATGAGGCAGGGGGCATCTGCAAATCGGGGTCTTTCGAGATCAGCCGCGAGAATAGCTCGCTCTCAGCAGCTTTGCCTTTGACGACCACGGTCGACTCGGCATCGGTTCCCAGCAATCCGGCCTGCAGATCGAGCCGTAAATCGGCTTTGCGTTGGGACGAGTCAGGGCCATGACACTGAAAACAGAGATCGGACAAAATCGGCCGCACGTCACGGTTAAAATCGATTTCCGCTGCTGGTAGTAACCTCTCGCTTACAGAGAGAACCAATAACAGGCTGGATAGACAAACAACACTCTGAAACAGCAGTCTCATCAATGCAATCCCCGAACCGACATTTCCCCATGAGGTGAAACCTGAAACGATGCAGCATCCAGAAATTGTAACACCGCGCTCGGCTGGCCGCCACTGCGGACGCGTCCGATGCTTTCTTGACATCCTTCCGGCGAAGGCATAGACTCAAGTTTTCCTGTTTTCGGCGGCTCTTACTAAAATCCTTCTGTCCCCTCATCCTGAGTCTGAATCATGTCGCTTCTGGTTCGAACGATCCTGATACTGCTCCTGATCGTTTCGATTCCCGGCCTGCTGTTCGTATGGTTGATGCCAACCGAATTTTTTCAGTCCTGGATGATTGAACGAGCGGCTCCGGACCAGTTTTCCCAGTTCGCTGCACATGAACAGGCTCAAGCGATCTTAGTTTTAATGCGAATTTTGCTCCCACTGACGGCGATCTTCACAGCAGCAGGGCTTTTCTTTTATACGCGCGTGATCCACTTTGCCACTCACTGCGGACGCGTGATTTCCGAACAAACCCTGATTCACCGGAAAAGCAAGAGAGACGCGAAGCGGACGATCCTGTTTCGCCTGCTGCTGCTCGCCTGGTTCAGTCTGGGAATAGTGCATTTTGCAGGCGGTGTCAGTCGCCGCATAGAGGACTGGCCATGGTATCATTTTCACGCAGGCCCGGCGATCCTGCCGAACATTAGCGAATCCAACCGGGATGTGATTCGTTTTCTCAATGAGGCCACCGAAGAAGACGCGCGCATACTGGTTTTGAGTGATCAGAAACTGTTCTTTCTTTCCTATTATCTGCTCCCGCGAAAGCTGTT
>NZ_CALFPF010000658.1 GCF_937919775.1 uncultured Gimesia sp. | reverse complement strand
AAGAGGAAACAAGAAAGGATTTAACTTAGTTTAAGAAAAAGTAGAAAATTTATTTTTGTATGTGCTGTTGTGTGCAGTTTGACGTCTTTTAGCCCCTGTTTTGCAGGCTTTTTTTTGTGAAATATGGATGATTATTTTTCTTTTTACACGAACATGAAGTTCTGTGCATAGGGGGAAGCACCATAGCAGTGCTGCTTTTGACCGAGAGGGAAATCAGCGACGTAAACGCTCAAATCGGGCCAATGCCATCAGCGGAAAATAGGTGCGGTAGAGGTGGTATTTGAGATAGAACACCTTGGGGAAGCCGGTTCCGGTAAATGGTTTTTCGTCCCAGTTTCCGTCGGCATTCTGTGTCTCAAGCAAATAGTGAATTCCGCGTCTGACCGCTGCAGAATCTATTTCACCGCCTGACATGAGCCCCATTAAGGCCCAGGCTGTCTGTGAGGGAGTCAGGGTTCCCTGTCCCCGCAAAGCAGGATCTGCGTAACTGTCTGCGGTTTCGCCCCAGCCTCCTGAGGGCTGTTGTTTCGATTTGAGCCAGCCGACTGCACGGACAATCCGGGGATCGTCAACGGGGATACCAAACTGTGTCAGCCCCGTGATGGCCTGCCAGGTTCCATACAGATAATTGACGCCCCAGCGGCCATACCAGCAGTGGTCGTCTTCCTGTTCGCTCCAGACGTATTCCAGCGCTCTTTGAGACGCAGGATGACTTATCGGCATCTGCACAGCGGCGAAGGCTTCCAGGACACGTGCCGTCAAATCGGCCGTACTGGGATCGACCATCGCATTATGGTCGGCGAAGGGAACCTGCGTAAATAACTCCCGGTTATTGTCGCGATCAAACGCACCCCAGCCGCCATCTTTATTTTGCATGCCCAGCATCCATTGGATACCCCGCTGGATGGCGCCGATCATCGGCCGCATGAGTTCCAGGTCGGCATAGGCCTGTTCCCGCGATTCACTTCGACCGGCAATGATCGCTTCGGTATCGAGCGCTTCTTCGTAGGGATTCCATTCCGGAGTCACCAGAAAATCTGTCAGCCACTGATCGTCTTTTAATGATTTGGGCATACAGCGGCGGAGCGCCATGATGACCATCGCGGTATCGTCGACATCGGGGTAAAATTCATTGTTAAACTCGAAATACCAGCCCCCGGGAGTTTTGGATTTACTGGAATTCACCCAGTCGCCCGGTTGTCTGGCTTCCTGGGAGAGCAACCATTTTACACTTTTCCGAATGGCCGGATTCCGATTGGAAACGCCGGCTTCGCGCAAGGCAATCGTACTCAGGGCTGTATCCCAGACGGGAGATTTGCAGGGTTGCAGACGAATGCGATCCCCTTCCTGAATCTGTAATTTTTTTAATTCGCGTAAGGCCCGTTGAATATCAGGGCTGCTTTCCTCTTCACCCAGGCATTTCAAAGCGATGATGGTCCAGATAATGGGTGGAAAAATAGCACCCAGGCCATCGCTACGCTCGAAGCGGGTTTTCATCCATTGATATGCTTTGTTGACCGCTTTTTTGCGAAACGGCTTGAGCCCCACTTTTTCGGCTAGCTTGACGCCTTGATCCACGATCTGGAAGAAGCGATGCCAGTTGAGCCAGGTTTTCTGCTTGAGTGAATCAAGGGTTTCCGACTTCGGCATGGTCCTGGGATACGCGGCCGGATCGCCGGTAAACAGTTCGGTAATCCCCTGCTCTGGCGGTAAAGTAATCGAAGGGCGATAAGCCCAGAGAATGCTGAGCGGAACCAGAATCGTGCGCGACCAGGCAGACATTTCAAAAATATTAAAAGGCATCCAGCGCGGAATCAGCATCAGTTCCGGCGGCACCGCCGGGCACTTGGCATAGGGGATCACGCCTAGTAATGCCAGGTAATAGCGGGTGAAGCTGTTGACCGCTTCCACTCCCCCGGCAGCCAGGATCGCGAGGCGAGCGCGTTGCATGTAATCGGCGTCCGGTGCGTGTCCGGTCAGTTTGAGTGCGAAATAGGCTTTGACGGAAGCACTGATTTCAATCGGCCCTTCCGGGTACATGTTCCAGCCCCCGTCTAGCATCTGGGTATCCATCAGATAATTGGCCGCCTGAATCGCCTGCTCTGAAGTTTGTTTTCCAAGGAACGCCAGTAGCAGAATGTACTCTGATTCAAGTATCGAATCTCCCTCTAATTCGCCGACCCAATATCCTTCGTCGTGCTGCAGAGCAAGCAGATAATCGCGCGACCGGGCAATGCCTTTCAGCAGATGCTCAGGATGATCGAAGGGAGCGGCTTCGGTGCTGGGGAAAATTTTGAAGGTGGGGTGTGTGTCGTGTCCTGCCACCGGATCACCGGAAAAGTGACTGGCGCTCAGTCTGCCTGAATTCATTTCAGGTGCTCCCTGACTTTGTGATTATGGATTCCATTCCCAGAGATGAAGGGGGCGTTTTCTGCGCGCACTTATCTCGAAGTCGAGATCATAAAGAGGTCCCGGTTTTCTTACAACCTCAATCCTCATAAGGGGTTTGAGGATTGAGGAAATCCAGGCTGGAACTTGTGATCCTAACTGACTTAACAGGATTCGCTTTGTGCTGCCATCGCGGGGGCTTCGCCGGAAGCTTCCATCTCATGTCCGGAAATGATGACTTCGAAGCCGAGATCGGCAATCATTTCATAATCGGCTTCGGGAGACTGTCCTTTGGTCGTCAGGTAGTCGCTGACAAACATGGAGTTAGCGGGGTACAGGCCCATTGCCTGCATCGATCGCAAATTGACTTCGCGACCGCCGGCGATACGAATTTCCGTGGCAGGATGCGCCAATCTGAACAGACAGAGTGCTTTCAGGCAATAACGGGGATCAAGTTCGTCAACCGCTTCCAGGGAGGTGCCTTCAATCGAGTTCAGGAAATTTACCGGGATTGATTTCGTTTCCAGTGCGCGCAGTTCGAATGTGGCATCGACAATGTCTTCCGGGGTTTCACCCATGCCGACAATCAGACCGCTGCAGAGTTCCATGCCCGCATCTCGGGCGACTTTGAGCGTCTGCAGGCGATCTTCATAGGTATGTGTGGTACAGATTTTCTCGTAATACTCACGGCTGGTATTAAGATTGTGGTTAATGCGATTCACACCCGCCTGTTGAAGGCGTTTGGCCTGATCTTCGTTTAACAGGCCCAGACAGCAGCAAATCCGCAGGTCATAGGACGATTTGATTTTCTCCACGACGGATGCGACATGCTCGACTTCTTTATCAGTGGGTCCGCGGCCACTGGCGACGATGCAGTATGTGCCCGCTTTGGCTTCGTCGGCGGCCTTGGCACCGTCCATCAATTTTTCTTCATTCAGCATGCGGTATTTGGGAATATCCGCTTTCGAACCGCGAGCCTGAGAACAATAGCCGCAATCTTCGGGGCAGAGTCCGCTTTTCGCATTTTTCAGATAATAGAGCTGAACCTGTTTGCCAAAATATTTCTGTCGCACCCGATAAGCTGCAGCCAGCAGTTCCAGCAGTTCATCGTCAGCGGCATGTAAAATCTCCAGCCCTTCGTCGCGGGTAATCTGATAACCGGACAGAACCTGGTCTGCGAGTGACTGCCACCGGGAAGGTGCTGATTTAACCTGAGTGTCCATCAAATATCTCTTTCAGAGCTTAAGAAGCGATTTTGTCGTCAACCGGTTTTTTCAAAGCGGTTCTTTCGGTGATACCCGTCCTGAAAAATAATAATATTGAATTATCGCAGCGTGATTCGAAGTCCCGCTTATTTTAAGACGAGTATGGGCACTATGATAGGCGAAATGGGAGAGAGTACAAGTAAGCTGACGGGATTGAAGTGGGGCTGATGGGCGGATTCGTCAATTCTGCTCAATAAGCGGTGCGAATCCACTTCTGACTGACGTCCCCTTTGTCATCTCGAAGCGTGAACATTTTGTCTTCGATGGTGTGGATTTCTCGTACAAACTCACTTCCCCAGACCTGGTTGATATATTGCAGCTTATTTTCAGGACTTCCACCTACTGTACGTAGGGTTAGTTTTCCTGCATTGAGACTCCACTCGATATTCACGGTGATTTTATTTCCGAGTACGGCTGTCCAGAGCCCCTGAGGTTCGATGACCATCGTTGCTTTCCCGTTTTCCTCGATGGTGAGAATCTGCCTGCTGGTACTTTTGGTCTGTTCCCATTTGCCGACGAGTCTGGCCAGGATCTCATCAGAAGAGAACCCGGTAATCGAGTGGGAAGATCCTGATTCCGCCTTTACCGGTGTGATCAGACGGTTGGAAGAGTCGTTGTCCTGAGACGGTGTCAGATTCACGTTTTTGGCCAGTCTGGCCGGAATCTGCTGCAGTAACTGCGGTTGCTGCAGTGTCGCGCTTTGAAGTTCCGGCGAGCGACTTTGATCAGAATTCAGCGGTTTCCACAGAAATGGAACAGAGATTCCTGCCAAAGCCAAAAAAATGATTCCCGTTTTTCTCATTCAAGTATCCTGCCAGATCTGGTTCACTTCTATACAGCGCAACTATATCTTATTTTCGGCTTATGCAAACCGCAAGATTTCTTAAAAAACAGCAGAACGGACACTTTGTTTGCGATCTTTGATGCAAAGAGTCTAGCGGCCGACACTTCCATTCCCCGTTTTTTTCTTGTGAGTCGTATGGAAGTGAATATGGCTCTCCCCGATCACGGCAGAAAGCTGCGATTCGAATTCGGTACTGCAGGAAACACGCAGGTTTCCGGGGGGATTCAGAACATAGCGTAACTGCGTGTCAGATTGATTCTGATCCACGGAATCCACCACGAGAATTACTTCGGTCTGACCGGGAAACTGGCTCAGGACGTCATGCACGTTAACCATATCCTGGCGGGTATGGACGCCCCGTTTAAAATTAATGGCGAGGCGATCGGTGAACTGTTTGCGGGCATCATTCAATGACAGAAGTTGATCCACAATCACATTCGGTTCTCGACCCCGTTTATCGATTTTTCCCTTGATGATCACCATTGCTTCCATTTTGACTTTTTCCCCCATATGGGCAAATTGTTCCGGCCACATGATGCAGCGGACAAGGCCATGCGGGTCTTCCAGGTCAAAGTTAACATAGCGGGTATTGCCGTTCTTGCTGGGCTTTTTGGTGGCCGCCATTTTGATTGAAGAAACCATACCGGCCAGGATGACTTCTTCCCGATCATCCATTTCCGCCAGTTCATTCGTCTGGTTTTGCGCATATTTCGAGAGCGCGGTCCCCATTTCGGCCAGAGGGTGTGAAGTGAGGTAAAAGCCGAAGACTTCTTTTTCAGCGGCCAGTTTTTGCGCACGAGGCCAGTCATCGGCTTCGGGCAGATTGACCTCACCACTGGAGCCTGGGTCTTCGCCTGCCGGTTCATCATCGAACAGACTTTTCTGCCCGCGCGCCCGGTCCCGATGGATATTGAGAGCCGACTGCACTGCCCGCTCGACCGATAACATCAACTGCGCCTGATTGCCTCCCAGGCTGGCCAGCGCACCGGCTTTGATCAGGATTTCGAGCGTACTTTTATTCAGGGTTTTGGGATCGACACGTTCGCAAAGATTAAAAATACTCAGGAAGGGGCCGTTCTCTTCGCGTTCCTTAACGACCGCTTCGAGAACCTGCTCACCCACGCCTTTGACGGCGCCCATGCCGAAGCGGATTTTCTCGCCGTCCACGCTGAATTCCACCTCCGAACGATTCACATCAGGAGGCAGCACTTCAATTTTCATGCGGCGGCAGTCATCCACATGTTCGGTGATTCTCTCATGGCTCTCCATCCCGCAGGAAAGCAGTGCTGCCATAAATTCTTTGGGATAATGCGCTTTGAGATACGCGGTCGCATACGCCACACCGCCGTACGCGGTCGAGTGCGATTTGTTAAATCCGTAACCGGCGAATTTTTCGATCATTTCGAACAGATCGGTTGCCAGCTTAACGTCCACGTCGTTTTCTTTGGCGCCTTCAAGGTACTGGTCTCTGAACTCCGCGATGGTTTTCAGCTTTTTCTTGCTGATGGCTTTAATACAGCGATACGCGGCGGAAAGTTCAATGCCTCCCACGCGGTTCAGAATCCGCATGACCTGTTCCTGGTAAACCATCACGCCGTACGTCTCATTCAGAATGTCATCCACAATCGGATGGACTTTCGGAATCGGGATGCGGTTGTTCTTCACGTCCACGTATTGCATGACCATCCCCCCTTCCAGAGGGCCTGGACGATACAGCGCTGAGGTCGCAATAATGTCTTCAAACTTGTCCGGCTTCATTTTGGTCAGCAGATCACGCATGCCGCCACTTTCCAACTGGAAGATCCCTTTGGTTTCGCCGCGCTGTAACAGCTCGAAGGTTTCTTTATCATCCAGAGGCAATTTATGGGGATTGATGTCAATCCCGCAATGTTTTTTGACGTTCTGAACGGCTTTGTCTAGAATGGTCAGGTTTCGCAGTCCCAGAAAGTCCATCTTGAGCAGCCCCACCGATTCGACGGTCGGTCCATCCCATTGGGTGATGATGTCGGTCTTGCCGGTAATGGTCTGCAGCGGGACCACTTCGGACAGAGGCAGGTCGGCGACGACCACTCCCGCGGCATGCGTGCCGGCACTGCGGCTCAGACCTTCGAGCTGCATCGCTAGGTCCAGCAGTTGATTGACTTGCGGATCCTGATCGTAGGCGGCCTGGAGGTCGGGACTTTCTTTGAGGGCGTCCTTGAGTTTGATTCCTAGCGATTCGGGAATCATTTTGGCGATTTCGTTCACGCGGGCCAGCGGCACTCCCAGCGCGCGGCCGACATCCCGAATGGCGGCCTTGGCTTTCAGCGTGCCGAACGTGCCGATTTGCGCCACACTTTTCTCGCCGTATTTCTGCTTCGTATAATCAATCACCAACTGGCGGCGATCGCGGCAGAAGTCGATGTCGATATCGGGAGGTTCTGTACGACTGGGGTCGAGAAATCGTTCAAACAGCAGGTCATATTTGAGCGGGCAAACCTGCGACATACCCAGCAGGAAGGCCACGATAGCTCCACAGGCCGAGCCGCGGGCCGTACACGGAATTTTTTGATTTTCCGCGAACTGCACGAAGTCCCACACAATCAGGAAGTAACTCGAATAGCCCATCTGTTCGATCACACCCAGTTCGAGGTGCAGGCGATCCCAGTGAGCCTGCGTCAGTTCGTCTCCGTATTTCAGAGGGAGTCGATCTTCGCAGAGTTTTCGCAGATATTGTGTGTCGGTCAATCCGTCGGGGGGTTGAAAAACCGGGTAGAATTTTTTATCCGACATCTGAATGTCGACCCGTTCGGCCAGTTCCTGTGTGCGGGCGACCGCATGCTCCAGTCCGGGAAAAGCGGCGTACATTTCATCCTGTGTGCGGACAAAAAACTGATCGCCGGTCATTTTCATCCGTTTTTCATCAGTCACTACCGAACGCGTGCTGACACACAAGAGCACATCCTGCGCGAAGGAGTCTTTTTGGTCGACATAATGCGCGTCGTTGGTAGCGACCAGTGGCAGGCCCATTCGATTGGCCAGATCGACGGTCCCTTCCAGACACTGCCTCTGAATTTCCAGACCCGCATTCTGAATTTCCATATAAACGCGGTCGCCAAAGACTTTTTCATACCAGGCGCACAGCTTTTCCGCTTCCTCAAAGTTTTCACCGAGAATATGGTGCGACAACTCTCCCGCAGCGCAGCCGGTCAGCAGGATCAGGCCTTCGCTGTGGGCTTCCAGAATTTCCTTGTCGATACGGGGTTTGTAATAAAAACCTTCGAGATAGGAGGTGGAAGAAAGTTTGATCAGGTTTTCAAAACCCTTGCGATTTTGCGCCAGCAAGGTCAGGTGAAAACTGGCCTCTTTCATCCGCGAGGCCCCTTTTTCGAAGCGGCTGCGGGGCGCGATGTAAGCTTCCAGTCCGAGAATCGGATTGACTTCCTGGCTGCGGCACTGCTGGTAAAAGTCCATCGCACCGTACAAATTGCCGTGATCGGTGATCGCGAGTGAATTCATCCCCGCTTGTTTCACTTTGCTCACCATTTCCGGTATGCGGCTTGCACCATCCAGCATACTGAAGTGTGTGTGACAATGCAGATGAGCAAAAGGGCGTGGGTCGCTCATAGTATTCCGTGCTCCGTCTATTAGGACGCCATCCAGGCAGTGATCAGCGTGAGCTGTTAGAGGTTTTTGATGCGGGAAACGGGAGAGAAATCTTTATCTGTTTCCCTACTCATGAGTGTATTTGGATTCTTTTGTTTGTCAATCAACCTCGTGGCTCTGAGCTTTTGGTTTTTAATATGTACTATGATTGATGGCAGAAAGAACCCTGCACTTCGCATTTCTGATTGCAGATCACAGGAGAATTAAATACGAAAACGGTGCGTCCCTTTTTTCTGTTTGAGTGCCAGTCTGACAATGGAAATAGAAGAGGCGATACAGAAGGCCAGCAGATCATGCCGTTTTTTTAATCGGAAAACGAAATAACTCTCAGCCGATCCAGAGATTGATATACCAATTCACGCCATCAGAAAGGGGCGGAATATATTCACAGGCAAATAAGAGCGGCATATAAAAAGCGGCGAGAAACGGGGAACTCATCGAATTAAACGAAGAGTACCATTGCCAGAACAATGGGCCGATGGAAAGGATATACAGCGAGGACAGGACGATGACCTGAATCAGGGAATTGATGATATACCGTCGCCAAGACCATTTTTTTTGTGTCGGCTGCTTTTGTTGATCAGACAGTTCCAACGCTTGTGTTGTTTCATTTTCCATAATGGTATTCTACCCGCCCGAGGTGATCCGGGTCAATTGCCTGACTTTCGACGGGCTCGATTTGAATCTGAAATTTATGCCGAATTCATTTGCGATTTTTCGTGAATTGCGGGCAGATTATGGGAGTTTCTGATTTTCACGAAACCAGTCGATCGTTTCCGTCATTGCCTGCTGAAATGAGATTTCAGGGTGATAGTTCAGCTCGAGTTGTGCTTTTTGCGTACTGAAATCCAGATTCAGTCCCAGAAATTTGATGCGCGCCTGGGAGAGGATTGGTGCCTGCTGTTTTCCCAGCAGTTTCCAGAGGCCTTCCATTATCTGAGCCAGTTTGCGTGCGATCGGCAGCGGGACGACTTTTTTCGGCACCTGATAATGGGCCAGCTTAGCAATGGTAGAGATGAATTCCCGTTTGCTGACCAGAGTCGCATCGGTGATATTATAAATCTGTCCCAGAGCCGCTTCGCTGGCTGCCGCCAGAAAGATGGCGTCCACCAGATGTTCGACATACGTGTTATTCATTAAGTTCTCGGGAGAACCGAGATAGGCAAACTGGCCCGATTTCAGCTTTTCCATAATCCGAGGCAGAACCGTGCGGTCACGCGGTCCGTAAATAAAACCGGGCCGCAGAATCGTATAAGGAACCGCATGCTGCAGGAGAATCTGTTCCGCTTCAATTTTGCTGAGTGTGTAGCCGTCGATGCCTGCGGTGTGCGGAGGCTCTGTTTCATCCGTGCCATAATGATCGCGGGCTTCATAAACGCCTAGAGAGCTGATGTGAATCAAGTGTTTGATCAGGCACTGTTCCTGAAGCGCTGATAGTAAATTTTTCAGTCCGGCGACGTTGGTTTTGCGGTATTCGTCGGTACTTCCCCAGTCGCCTACTTTGGCAGCAGTGTGAACGACAAGCGTCACGCCACGGAGCGCATCGTCCAGAGAATGTTTGTCAGAAAGATCTGCTTCGACCAGTTCTGCACCCTGCTCTTTCAAAAACTTTGCCTGAGAAGCGGAACGCACGACTGCGACCGTCGGGATGCCTGCTTCGCGTGCGCGTTGGATCACGTGGCTGCCGACAAGTCCCGTTCCGCCTGTGACCAGCAGTTTGTCGTCCGGCCCGATTACCTGGAGCATGAAGGATCCTCTCGTTTGAGTGCATTGACAATGTTGATTGAGCGGGGCCCCTGCCCCTGGAAATGAAAGGTACGTGACGTTTCTGATATATGTTCGATATTGATTTGCAGCAGATCGCGGGGTAAGACTTCTGCGACTTTGTCGGCCCATTCGATCAGGCAGACACCATCAGAGTAAAGCAGATCGTCGGCTCCCAGTTCCAGAAATTCGTCCGTATCTTTCAGGCGGTAGGTGTCGAAGTGATATAGAGGCAGCCGCCCCTGATATTCCTGGATCAGTACAAAGGTAGGGCTGCTTACCGTGCTGCGATCGACGCCCATGGCTTCGGCAACCGCCTGGACCAGACGGGTTTTTCCCGCTCCGAGGTTGCCATTTAAGGCGATCACCGTCCCCGGTTCTAGTTGTTTTGCCAGCAGAATTCCGAGACGCTGAGTCGCGTTTTCACTGGTCGATTCAAAAGTCCACTCTGTCTCGGCGCCCAACAAACGTACTTTCGTAAAAATGGTCGAGTTCAATCCCTGGCGTCGAATGACATCCTGAGCAACGGCCCTGACGTACCACGTCCAAACACACGACGGGCCAAACACACGACGGGATAGTGCAGGTATAACTTTTTCATCAACAAATCACAATCCAAGCCAGTTTGTGTCGGAATCCGGAAATGTAGCAAAAACAGTCAGTCAGTCCCGTGAACCTGATTCCCATTTTGCTGTCCTGCCTTGTAGAATGGAAACTGATTTCTAATTAAATACCTGCCTTGAAGTTTTGTCTGAAAATGCCCCACGCCTATCGTTGTCTGATCTGCCTCACACTGACTCACATAATTGTTGACGCTTCGGCAATTATTGTGGGACCGTTATGGGGTGAGTTGAAACGCGTGCATTCGTTGACCGAGAACACTTTATTTATGGTATTAACGATTCATGCGCTGGCATCCTCTCTGGCACAGCCGGTGTTCGGATATATTCGCGACCGCTATCCCATCAAATCCATTTTGTGGCTGGGACCGTTACTGGGAGCAGCCTTGATGCCGATGGTCGGGCCCGCCAATAGTGTGCTCGTCTTAAGTCTGGTGTTATTGCTGGGGGGAATCGGCATTGGTTCTTTTCATCCGGAAGCGGCGGTCGTAGCCGGTTCGCTGATACCAGAACGCCGCACGCGCAGCCTTTCGCTGTTTATGTTTGGCGGTGCGATGGGACTGGCGCTGGGGCCCATCATTTGTGGAGCCATTGTTTCGACCTGGGGACTTTCCAGTATCTGGGTTCTGGCTCCGATCTATTCAGGACTGATTCTGTTTCTGTATCAATTCGGAAAACCCCCTGCGGAACTGTTTGAACGGGATCGGAAGAAACCGGTACAGACACTCTCTCAGATGCTCGAAGGGAGACTGTTTTTGGCTTTCTTTCTGTTCCTGGTCTGTTCGTTGCGTCTGGTGCCGAATATGGCGATGGATAAGCTGATTTCCTTTATTCTGGAAAAACAGGAAGCCTCTGCGATTGAGATCGGTATGATGCAGTCAGTGTTCCTGTTTTCTGCCAGCGCGGGCATGTTACTGATGGCGTTCCGTTTCAAATCGGGACATGAAAAAGCATTTATGATTGGTTGCCCGCTGTTGGGAATTCCCTTGATGCTGGTGCTCGGCTGGGAAGGCTGCCCGACGTGGCTCATGACGCTGATGTTGATTCCCAGCGGCTTAATTTTGTGGGGTACGAGTCCGGCGATGGTTTCGTATTCACATCAACTGTTTCCAAATGGAGGCGGGGTGGCTTCGGCGATTACGATGGGCATGGCCTGGGGCGGAGGCGGAATGATTCAGGCAAAAATCACCAGCCATTTTGTCGCGCTGGATGTTCCGCATCAGGCATTTCACGCCATCATCCCCTGTCTGATTCTGGCGACGCTGGGCGCACTGCTGCTGCCTTCGCTTAAGAAACAAGGGCAACCACAAACCGCAGCAGCAGCCGTGGATACGATCTGATCAATTCACGTCAGGCTTGGATTTCGAGTGGATCTTGCTGTCAACCAATTCTGAATTTTCACCTCTTAAATTGAAGCAGCATTGATTAAAATGCGTCGGTCTGTGTTTGTTTTTATCAACGGCAGTTTTACTAAGTTGACTGGTGTTGATTGAGCAGTGTTTACGGGGATCATTCGAATCCAAGCGTATAATAAACATGATGTCGACCGGCGTGGACAAGTCAAGACGGGGGATGACTGATGTGTTTGAGTGAAACAACGATTGACGAGCTTGAAGAGACAGCGATGTCGTTAGACGACAGCCGAATTTTGTCGCGATGAGGGGGAAAATCAGCATGCGTCATTCAAAAAGCGAAATTTAAGCGGTTTAACCAGTGAAAAGATCGACTGACGCTGATGTCTTCACTCATAAAAAAAATGTTCCTCGTGCGCGCGACACTTGGAACGCAAGTTTAAGGGGGGACAGCGGCAGGTCAAGAGGTCATGAAATGCCTGTTTTTCAGGGATTTCAATAGATGAGTTGAGAAAGGAAGGTGTCAACCTCAATTCGTTTTCCGTCAATTTAAGACAGCAATCATGTCGTCTGAAAACAAAAATTGAGTCTGTTGTGAATCACGACGGGGCAAAGCTAGTCTGGCACAAGATATGGTATGTCAAATAGCAAATGTTAAAATATTCACTCAAA
>NZ_CALFPF010000657.1 GCF_937919775.1 uncultured Gimesia sp. | reverse complement strand
ATACATCCCAGTTTATGTCAGACAGTAAAGCCGCATTTGACGAGTTGAATCTGGCCCGTCTGGTCGCACAGTTTGACGGCTATCATTGGAATCAGCCACTGGTGATTAATCAGGTGGAGAGTTCTCTGCTGTCACTGGAATTTCCTGACTTACATAACATGGTGCTCGTTCCGATTTCTGACGGGACCAATTCTTATGGTTGGATTCTCAGTTGCAATTTGCTGAAAAGTGAAGAATACGGGACGATCCAGGCAAGTCTTTTAAATTCCGTCGCCTCTTTTCTGGGTACTCACCTGAGAAATATTGATCTCTATGCTCAACAGGAAGAGTTAATGTTGAGTTTTGTGAAGTCCTTCATTTCGACGCTCGACGCCAAGGATCCCTACACGAGAGGTCATAGTGAGCGAGTTGCTTTGATTGCACAACATCTGGCGAAGCAATTGGGGTATTCCGGGGAGTTTCTGCAGGAGATTTACCTATCCGGTTTGCTGCATGATATTGGTAAAATTGGAGTGGATGACGGAATTCTACGGAAGGAAGGCAAACTGACTGACGAGGAATTTGCCCAGATTCAGAAACACCCGATGATCGGTTATAAAATCCTGTCCGGCATTAAAAAGCTGCAGAATATTTTGCCGGGAATTCGAAACCATCATGAGCAAATTGATGGGCACGGTTATCCGGACAGATTAAAGGGAAATGAGATTCCTCTGATGGCCCGCATTATCGCTGTTGCAGACGCTTATGATGCAATGGGGAGTGACCGTCCTTATCGAAACGGAATGCCTCTGGAAAAACTCGAAATCATCTTCAGAGAGGGTAAAGGTTTCCAATGGGACTCTGATGTGATTGAAGCCTATTTTCAGATAAGAGAAGAAATCATTCAGCTTTCTCAAAAATATAATGAGAAAGCGAAATCGCTGGTTGGGACTTGCCTGAACTGATAAACTAAACCCCATATAAACGGACTTCATCTATTTGTGTGATCCGTATTGAATAGGGAGTGGATGGTGCAGGTAATGGTGCGACGGTTACAGTTCTTTTTGATGCTTCTAACTCTGACTTCATTCTGGGTTTACGGTTGTGATTCTGATCATGCAGACCCCAAAACCGATTTGCCCGTACCGGAAGCGGAACCTCTTTCACGTTCCTCTACGAAGTCCGACAAAGTTGATGCACAGGGGACGGGATTAAAAGAATTTGACGGGATTCGGTTTCAAGTGCCTGAGGGCTGGGAGCAGGTTACACTCTCTCCTGCGCAACAGGGGTTAATTACCGCCAGTTTTAGAATGCCTCAGGCGGGTAATGAGATCACGCTCACGCTTTCTTCCGTTGGTGGCGGCATTGATGCCAACCTACAGAGATGGGGCGGACAGTTTCAATTGCCACCGGGGGAAACTCCCCTGCAGGAATCGATTCGGGTAGATCATGAGGATGCGGTCTGGCTGGATTTAAGAGGCACGTTTGATTCGGGGCCGGCTTTCAATTCCGCCGCGGAATCCGGGATGAGAATGATCGGCGTGGCAATTCCCCGTTCACCCCGGGATTTTTATCTCAAGTTAACCGGTCCGCGTGAACAGCTGCTGAAAGTCGAAGATGAGTTTCGCCACTTCGTGAAATCGGCCCGCTTTGTGCAATAGTCGGGATCAACGGGAATGATCCCATTTTCGGATCAGCCCCGCGACAAGGTGCCCCCCGAAACCAAATGACAGTTTCAGAGACGTTTTGATTTCTTTTGGTTCCGCTTTACCCGGTGTGTAATTCAAATCACATTCCGGGTCAGGGGTTTCCAGATTGACGGTCGGCGGAACCAGACTGTCTCGCATTGCCAGCAGGGTGAATGCCAGCTCGACGCTTCCTGCAGCCCCCAGCAGATGTCCCATTCCCCCTTTTAAGCTAGAGCAGCTGATGGTGCGGGAGAGCGCGCCTAGCGCGTTGTTGATCGCTCGAGTTTCATAGATATCATTTATCTGAGTTCCCGTGCCGTGCAGGTTAATGTAGTCGATTTCTGCAGGCGAAATGTGAGCGCGGTCTAAGATTCCGGTAATCAATCTGGCAAGGCTTTCTGCAGAGGGATCGAATTGCATTAAATGTGTGGAATCGGAACCCAGGCCTCCCGTTAACCATTCCGCATAAGGTACGGCATTTCGATTCAAGGCGTGCTCTAACGATTCCAGAACAAGGATCCCGGCACCTTCACCGACCACAAATCCATTTCGTCTCCGATCGTACGGCCTGCAGGCTGAACCGGGGGACTCAAAGTCTGTCGCCAGGACTCCCATACGTTGAAAAGAGCCGAGGACAGCGGGTAGCAGAGAAGCATCTGCACTACCTGCAAATACCGTGTCGCAGACACCCTCTCGAATCAGGTCTGCTCCCCGCATGATGCTGGAAAACCCGGTCGCACAAGCAGAGACCGGAGATAACGCAGCCCCTTGCAGATTATAGTGTTCTGCAACTGATTGACTGGCGGCACTGGGAAAACATTGCAACCAGAAATCAGATGGGATCTGTTTTGCATGCTCGGCGGGGATTCGCGTTAAATCTGACATTTGTGCAAAACCAGCCATCCCCCCTTTACTGGAGCCGATCACACAGCCGGCTGATTCTCTGGAAAGCAGACTTAGATCCAGACCCGCGTCCTGAATAGCTTCTGCTGTCGCTTTCAAAGCTAAAGTGATTGAAGGTTCTCTCAGAAGCGGGGTCTGACTGGATAATGAAGCGGAAGAGAGAGTTTTGTCTGGAATCACTCCACCAGCAACAGGACGGTTTAGCTGGTTCGACAAATCATCCAGCAGACATGTTGCAGAATGACCTGTGACTAGTTTCTGCCAGGATTGTTCCCGGTCTACCGCGTAAGGGGTGATTAAACCAATGCCTGTAATCACGACCCTGCGGGGAGAATACTCAGATACCGAAAACTTTGGTCGCATTAGAACTAAAATGTCGTAGAGGGGAAGCGAGTAGAGAACGATCAGGAACGGTGGCTGGTTCGGCAGATAGCAAATAAAGCCAAACCGAACAGGACGGCAACCAGAATGTATTCAAAGATGGAAGTTTGAGATTCCGATACCAGACCACTTTGCTCTTCGCCTTGTGCCATAACCGTTGTCGTTGCAGACAGGAAGAATCCCGAAATGGATAATAAACCGGGTAAACGTCTCGCCATGTTCTGATATCTTTTCTTGATCATTGAAATCTACTAGTCAAAACGGAATTAAAGGAAATTCTGTCTGGTAATTGTAGCAGTCTCGCCTCAAAACTGCATCAGGAAAATGGAATTACTGTCAGAATCCTGACCGAAAAAGGAGAGGGGTTTTCTGATTTCGGAAATCAGAATTAGCCCGCACTTTCAGGATTGAATGATCGCATCGACAGGTTGTCGCATTTCATGAAAGTCCTGCTGGTGCAGAAATACGGTCTGCCAGCTGTGAGACCGGGGCCTCATTTTGAGACGGTATTCATCGATTTTTACCAGATAGAATGCGTAGAGACTCCCTTTGTATGCAAAGAGTTTTTCCAGATTGTTTGAGATGGAATCCGGTGGAAGCTGATAGGCGAAAACGAAACTGGAGATGAAACCCTCTCCAAAGAGTTCCTGCCACTGTTGCAGTCCCTGAATATCTTCAATGGTCGCCCAGTTTTCCCAGCGACGTCTGTTGATCTGGTCCGGATAGATTTCCGTCCTGCCTTTGACGTCAATTAACAGATTGGGACCCTCTTTCGCGTAAACGATAAAGTCCAGTGATTTGATGGATGCATTTTGAGCCAGAGCTCTGCGTTTCTCATCCACAGCCACGTACGGAATTCTTGATGTGCGCAGATAGTTCTCAAAAGCGGCTTCATAATGATTTCTGCGGAGCACCATCAGCCAATTCTCTCCTCTCTCACCCCAATGGACGAACTGATCATGTGACAATCGTAGCGGGGTTTGCAGTAAAGGTCCAGACTTTTAAGGTGATTTTGGATTGGGGTTCAGTAGGTTCAGGCCGGTCATTTTGCCGACTCTGATGTCAGCAGGCCTTGAACGAACTCCAGCAATGCCACTTCTTTGACAGCGGTTTGCGTTCCTGTTTGCAACTCCTTGACCTGCCACTCCTGCTTCTCGAATTCGTCCGCTCCCGCGACGATCACGATTTTGAACCCATGCCGATTGGCATATTTGAACTGTTTTTTAATCGCGGTGGTGTCAGGATAAACTTCGACATTCAGTCCATTCAGTCGCAGATTACGGGCCAGCCTGAGGTACTCGGGAGTATATTTTTTGTCCATCTGAGTCACCAGAATTGGAGCGGGCGTGGAAACTTCCTGCAGCAGGTTGAGTTCCTGCATCGCTGCCAACAGACGGTCCAGACCCAGGCTTGCTCCGACTCCCGGCAATGCCTGTGTTGTGAAGAGTTCAGCTAGATTGTCATAGCGGCCTCCCGAGCAAACACTCCCGATTCCCGGTAACTGATTCAAAAATGTCTCATATATGGTTCCGGTGTAATAATCGAGGCCGCGCGCAATCGAAGGATCCAGAACAATACGTTCGCCGGGAATGCCGGCTCTTTCAACGGATTGAAAAATTTCCCGCAGGTATTGCACTCCCTGCTCTCCACAGGCATTTCCGGAAAGTTGCTGTTCCAGAGAATTCAGGATCGTTGCGGTTGAGCCTTGGGCCGTCGTCAATGAAATGACTTTTTCTGCCTGTTCCTGGGTGAGCCTGCCCTGCCCTCGCATTTCTTTGATGACCGCTTCAGGGCCAATTTTAGGGAGCTTGTCAAGCGCCCGTAACACTTCTGCTGATTGTGCCTGCAGCCCCAGGATTTCCAGCAGGCCGTTCAGGATCATGCGATTGTTGATGCGGATCGTGAACTCGGAAAAGCCAATCTTCACCATCAGATCGTGGATAATAAAGAGTGTCTCAATGTCGGCGGAATTCGAAGTGGTGCCAATCGTGTCAAAATCACATTGAACAAATTCGCGGTAACGTCCTTTTTGCGGTCGCTCGCCGCGCCAGACCGTACCGACATGATAGCGTTTAAACGGGATTCCCAGTTCATTGATGTTTTGTGCGGCAAACCGGGCAAACGGGACTGTCAGGTCAAAACGCATGGCAACATCGCGGCCTCCCTGCTCAAACCGGAACATCTGCTTGTCTGATTCTTCGCCCCCTTTTCCGGTGAGAATCTCAGTGTATTCCAAGGCGGGGGTATCGATCGGGCTGAAGCCATAACTGCGGTAGACTGACTTGGCCGTTTCAATCAGTTGTTCCCGGGGAATCATGGCCGCAGGCAGGTAGTCCCGAAACCCTTTGAGCGTACGTGGTTCAATTAATTTTTTCACAGTTTTCTACCGACTTCGATCGTGGGCGATCTCGCTGTTGACTTGAGTATTAAATACTGGGAGTAGTTCAATCAGGATCCTAAACTTGAACAACGGGCAGTTTTTGTGTCTGCGTTCCTGTTTCAGATTTTTTTCTTTTCTTTTTTACCGGAGGCAGAACAGCATGCGCATACTCCCAGATTTGTTCCGGTGTTTCGAATAAACGGTCATACGTTCCGTCATTATCGTATTCACAATCATCGGTTGTGTAGGAACGGCAAATCCTGGGACGGTCTTCATAGTTGCCGCATCGATAATCTGGCAGGATGTATTTGCAATCTCCATACACCATTAAAAACCACACATCTTCATCCACAAAAATCGCACACTGACCGTGCATGATATACCAGCGCATGTGGTCGAAATCTTCCCAATCAACAGGTGTTTCGATTGGTAATGCAAAATACCGACAACAGCGAGCTGTACAATAGCTGCATAAAACTTCCCCGGTTTTGAGGTCAGCCCGTTTTACTGTGACTGTTGACATTGTCGTTTCCCTTGATGAATTAAATGAGTTCCAGATCCCGGAAAGGTTCGGGGGCAATGTATCCATAAAATTGCAGGTGAGTGCTTTATATTACTGATTCCGTGGTTCCGGGAAATAGTCAGCCGAAAAGGGACGGGGAGAAAATTCAGTATAACCAGTAATCTCTCTATCACCCCAGTCTGTAAAGAATCAGGGTATTTTATAGGTCATCTTGCCGGAAAATGCACGGAATCAGGGGATAGAAACTTCGGGTTTTCAATCAGAATCCATACTGGTTCTAGGTGCCATTTTCAACGGAAGCCTGTTCCGCGATGGAATGAAACCAGATTCTGATTCAGATTTGTCGGTTTTACCGATTATCCCGTCGGGATAAGGGGTATAATTGAGGTTTCTCCTTGACCCTGATTTGTC
>NZ_CALFPF010000656.1 GCF_937919775.1 uncultured Gimesia sp. | reverse complement strand
CGCCGCGAGAGCCACCGCCGCCACCTCCGAAGCCACCACCTCCGCCGCCGCCAAAGCCGCCTCCACCTCCACCATGAAAACCACCACCGCCACCACCACCAAAGCCCCTGGCCCAGGAAATGGATGGTTCATGTGAGACAAATAATAATGTTGTGATTGAAAGGAAGCTGATGAAAAGTCTCATACGATCTATCCCCGATTCTGATATTGCTTAAACGATGTTTTATTGACAGTCAGACCGCTATTTGCGTTTGGAAACCACTTCGAGTGCATCTGGTAACTCGATGCCATTGGCAGTACGATTTACCGATTGCCAGCGGCAGCCGTTCTGATCAATTTTTGAAATAATGTTATGAGCGCTGGTAATCATTCCATTACTGGAGACCCCCCGCGATTCAATCAGCCAGCCATTTTCCACAGGAGCCCAGATTCCCACCGCATGGCTGCCATCGGCGTTAAATGTCCACGACATGATATCACCTCTGATCGGATCGACACCGATAATCTGTTTGCCAATTGGTTGCGTCTCTCCTTTACCCTGCGTCGAGAAAGTCCGTTCCATAAATTTATTGCCCGGCAGCCAGTGATAGTCCGTCGTCAGTGTGATCCCTCTATCTTCGACGATCCAGGTTCCAATCAGCCATTCCAGATCCTTTAAGCCGGCTTTTGAATCAGCAGGAACCAATCCGGACTCTTTGATGCTGACCATCATCCACTTACCATCACGTTTTACGTGAGTCGCCGTATACTGACTGAAATCAGGAGCGACTTCCGGAACCGTGACAACTGTCCGCCCTTCTTCAAAAGCCAGATTGTTGCCAATCTGTCGAACGGAATCGACAGAAATCTGGATCTTCGCATTTTTATTTTCTTTAAAATAACCTTCATATGCTTTTTCAATGGCAGGCCGTCCCACCAGCCGCATCCCGCTGGCTTCGATATACTCCCCTTCCGGAGCCCAGAATCCAGCTACTTTCTTTGCATTTCCCTCGTCAAATGCTGCTTGAAATGCAACGGCCATTTTTTTGATGGCCTGCCCGGCTTCTGAGGTTTGTGGTGCAGGTTGAGGTTCTGCAGGTGTCCCCTCGGAATCCCCTGACGCTGCGGCATCTCCAGTGAGAGGGGTTCTTTGGAATTGCGCAAACAGAGTAGAACTGTTCAAAACAAAAAGTAACATCAAAAGGGGAACAGTGAGACCCCAGGAGGTCTTGCGTCGGAGGAGATTCATTCTGACATCTTTCAGAAATGGTGTTGAAATTCGCTGAGTTTGTGAGAGAGTAACGAAGCTGCCTGGCCCCAACAGCGGTCAGTTTTATTCTATTCCTGTCTGTTCAATTTTGCACGCATAATTTATGATCTCTTTCAGAAATTTCACGAGCTGCTTCCTCTAACGGGACTCTTACCCCTCCAACTACATAAAAAGAGGGCTTTGGATAAATAATTCTCGCGCCCTGCATTCCGATAATCCGGATCACAAGTTCTTCACAATTAGAGTTACTTGATGGGGAAGCTCCCTGTAATCACCTGTTTTTTATGACAAATGGAAGCCCATAATTAAGAACCAGTCATACCCATCAGATTTCATTTATGGTATTGTGCAATCCGTGACATTAAATGCCCTTGTTATTAAGAATCATAGATGCTGCATCGTCTCAAAAAACTCGTACCTCTTTTCGTCATCGCAATCTTCATGGGAGCACTCTGGTTGCTCTCCAAAGAATTAAAGCATTACAACATTCACGAAATCCGGACTGCCGTAACGCACATTCCTGCCTGGCGACTCTGGGCGGCCGCCGGATTGACGATACTCAATTATCTGGTTCTGATCGGCTATGACTATCTGGCAATTCGGGCCATCCACCACCCGCTCTCATTCGGGAAGATTTCTCTGGCATCGTTTACCGGCTTTGTCACCAGTTACAATTTTGGCGCGTTGCTTGGCGGCACGTCGGTCCGTTACCGACTTTATTCTGCCTGGGGTCTGTCTGCCGTCGAAATTCTGCAATTGATCATCATGCTGGGCACGACTTATTGGGTAGGCGTTTTTGCTTTAGCGGGCGTCGTTTTTATAGTGCAGCCGTTCCCGATTCCTGCATCGCTGCATTTACCCTTCGATAACGTCCAGCCGGTTGGTTACATCCTGCTGGCTGTCGCCATCGGTTATGCGTTATTACCGTTCATTCGTCGATCACCGATTGTCATCAAAGGCATCGAAATTCATTTACCCAAAACAGGCATGACACTCCTGCAACTGGCTGTCTCGGCCGCAGACCTGGTCATCGCTGCCGCTACGCTCTACCTGCTGCTTGCTCCGGATCTGTCGGTGGGTTACGCAGAATTTCTGGGAATGTTTCTGCTGGCTACGGTTGCCGTTGTTCTCTCACACGTTCCGGGGGGCGTGGGTGTGTTTGAACTTGTCATTTTGACACTCGTTGCCTCAAAATCGTCGGCAACAATTCTGGCCTGCTTACTTGTATTTCGTGTCATTTATTATCTGATTCCGCTCTTCGTGGCCATGATTCTTCTAGCACTCCATGAACTTTCACTACAACGCGGACTTGCAACGCGACTGGTGAAAGAAGTCAATCGCTGGTCAGTTGCCATCGCGCCGCTGGTGCTCTCCTGGTGTACTATTCTGGCAGGTGCGGTTCTACTTTTTTCGGGGGCGACGCCGATCGTTTCAACGCGAATAGGTCATTTACAGCATGCGATTCCTCTGCCGCTGATCGAAGCGTCCCATTTTATCGGCAGCTTAACCGGTGCCGCACTCCTGGTTCTCGCCCGTGGTTTGCAACGGCGACTCGATTCTGCCTGGTGGTTGATCACCATTTTGTTAGGACTCGGAATCATTGTCTCACTATTAAAGGGATTTGATTATGAAGAAGCGACATTACTCTCTGTAGTTCTGCTGGCATTACTGGCAAGTCGCAAAGAATTTTATCGCAAGGGAGCTTTGATCCACGAACGATTTAATCTGGGCTGGGCCAGTACGATTCTGGTAATCGTAGTCTGTTCGATCTGGCTTGGCCTGTTTGCTTATAAACACGTCGATTACTCAAACGAACTCTGGTGGGTCTTTACCTTCAAAGGGAACGCCCCCCGTTTTATGCGCGGCAGCATTGGCGCTGTCATTTTCCTGCTGCTGTTTGCTTTCTCGAAATTGATCGCCGCCCATAAACCACCTGCACTGCAACCGGATGAAAATGAATGGGAAGAGGTCAAGCAGATCGTAAATTCGTCCACGAAAACCTCAACCAGCCTGGCTTTGCTGGGAGATAAATCGCTGCTGTTCAATGCACAGCATACCGCTTTCATCATGTATGGAGTTCAGAAACGCTCATGGATCGCGCTCGGCGATCCCGTTGGACCAAAAGCGGAACGGGCTGAACTGGTCTGGCAATTCCGGGAACAGGTAGACCGCTATGACGGCTGGCCGGTCTTTTATCAGGTTGAACCCGAAAATCTTTCCCTGTATCTCGATCAGGGACTGACCATTCTCAAGTTGGGAGAAGAGGCACGCGTTCCTCTGGAATTGTTCGACATCATGGGCAGCAAACGGCGAAAATTGCGTCAGACCGTGAATCAATGTGAGAAAGGGCATTGTGAATTCTCAATCGTTCCCGTCAATCAGGTTCCCGCGCTGCTCTCCGAACTGAAACTGATCTCTGATGCCTGGCTCAGTGAAAAAAATGTCGCTGAAAAAGGTTTCTCGCTGGGATATTTCGATGAGACTTATCTGAAACACTTTCCTGTCGCCATCATCCGACAGAATGGCAAACTCATCGCTTTCGCCAATGTTCTAGAGGGAGCAGACAAGGAAGAACTTTCTGTCGATCTGATGCGTTATCTGCCCGATGCCCCTCCCAGCGTGATGGAATATCTGTTTATCGAATTACTGCTTTGGGGCAAACAGGCAGGCTACGCCTGGTTTAATTTTGGAATGGCCCCCTTGTCTGGAATTGAAAACCGCCCGCTGGCCCCGGTCTGGAATCGTACCGCCAATCTGGTTTTCCGCCACGGCGACCACTTTTATCACTTTGAAGGTTTGCGGGCCTATAAGGAAAAATTTGATCCGGTCTGGACTACCAGGTATCTGGCTTCCCCGGGGGGACTTGTTCTCCCTCAAATTCTGACTGACGTCGTCGCCTTAATTGGAAAGACACACTCAAACACGAATCGGACTTCACACTATGGACCACTGGGATAAAATCGAAGGGTCTCCCATACACATGGGAGAGACCTGGGTGCCGTCAGAAAATGCGTTTAATTTTGCCCTCTATTCTAAACATGCCGTGCATGTTTCGTTGTTATTCTTTACAAAAGACAACCTGAACGAGCCGACTTTTGTGTTTGAATTTGAACCGCGCAGAAACAAGACCGCGGAAATCTGGCATTGCCGCATCCCGGCTCCTGAGATCAAGCATGCCAGTTATTACGCGTACCAGATTGATGGTCCCTCCCCACAAGACCCATTTGAGTGGCATACCTTCGATTCAGAAAAAGTTTTGTTTGATCCTTATTCTCGCAACATCTACTTCCCACCAACGTTTGACAGACAACTCGCCTGCCAGCCGGGCTCGAATCTGGGACATGCCCCGCTGTCGGTGCTCCAGTCCATCGAATGTGCATTCAACTGGGAAAACGATCAACCGATCCACCACACTTCAGACCTCATCATCTATGAAATGCATGTGCGCGGCTTCACGAAGCAAAACAACTCAGGAGTTTCAGAAAATGCGCGAGGCACTTTTGCGGGTGTGATTGAAAAAATCCCCTATCTGAAAGAGTTGGGAGTCACTGCTGTCGAACTGATGCCCGTTTATCAGTTTGATTCGCAGGATGGAAATTACTGGGGATACATGCCCCTCGGATTCTTTGCTCCGCATGACGGTTATTGCATGTCTCAAGAGACCTGTGATCGACACATCGAATTTTGCGAAATGGTCAAGGCGTTACATCAAGCCGGAATCGAGGTCATTCTTGACGTCGTCTACAATCATACCGGCGAAGGAAATGAGTCTGGTCCCACTTATTGTTTCAAAGGAATTGACAATACGACGTATTATTCCACTACAGGCAATCCGGATTCTCCGTATGCCAACTTCTCCGGTGCAGGAAACACCCTTCACACTACAAATCGAGCCGTTCGCAAATTAATCGTCGACAGCCTGCAATACTGGGCAAAAGAGATGCACGTAGATGGCTTTCGGTTTGACTTAGCCAGTGTTCTTACCAGAAGAGCTGACGGAAGTATTGAAGAGACGAATCCTACGACGCTGGGACAAATTGGTTCAGATTCCGTATTGGCTAACCGGCGCTTTATTGCAGAGCCCTGGGATGCAGCAGGTGGATTTCAGCTTGGCTCTCGCTTTCCCGGTCATCGTTGGATGCAGTGGAACGCCGCCTATCGGGATACACTACAGCAATTCGTGCGCGGTGATGCAGGACGAGTCGCAGATCTGATGACGCGAATTTATGGCAGCGCTGACTTATTTCCTGATGACTGCATGCATGCACTCAGACCGTATCAAAGCGTGAATTACATTACGTCACATGATGGTTTTTCGTTATATGATCTGGTCTCGTTTAACGAAAAAAGAAACTGGAAAAATGGTGAAAACAATACCGATGGCACGAACGATTACAGCTGGAACTGCGGCTGGGAAGGTGAAGAAGGCGCTCCCCCCGATGTGATGAAATTGCGAAAACAACAGGTTAAAAACTTCTTCTGCCTGCTGATGGTCTCCAATGGCTCCCCCATGTTTCGCATGGGGGATGAATTTTTGCAAACGCAAGGCGGAAATAACAATCCCTACAATCAAGACAATGAAACAAGCTGGCTCGACTGGAGCAGACTGGAGACCCACCGGGATATCTTTCGCTTCGTGAAACTGATGATCGCCTTTCGCAAAGTACATTCATCCTTGTGCCGTTCTCATTTCTGGCGTGAAGACGTGCACTGGTATGGAGTGACCCGTTACGTGGATCTTTCGGCTTCGTCAAATACACTGGCCTTCTGCCTGCATGGAGCAGAAGAAGCAGACACCGACATTTATGTGATGATCAATGGTTCCGCAAACGCGATATCATTCGGCATTCATGAAGGAACTCCCGGCGACTGGAAGCGATTTGTCGATACGGCACTCCCCAGCCCTGAAGATATCCTGGAACCAGAAAATGCCCTCACCGTTTCCACGATCTCATATAATGTACAAGGCCGCTCGGTGGTTGTACTCGTCAGAAAAACACATTAAAATCATAGTTTC
>NZ_CALFPF010000655.1 GCF_937919775.1 uncultured Gimesia sp. | reverse complement strand
TCCTCGCTGCCTAGAACCAGACAGAAACCATCTTTAATCCCGGTGTGTGTCAAAATATCTTTGGCGGCCTGCTGATACAGGGGCGTCAGTTCGTCTTCAGGATAAGGCGTTTTTTGAGTGATTGCATCGATTTGCTGCGCGGCGGGATTTGCGTCAGTCGAAGAACGATAAGCGATGACATCACCGGCCGAAGTGCTGACGACCAGTTGGCCGTCTGAAACAGCCAGACCGCGTGCCTGGCCGTTGACTTTCAATGTTTCCAGGATTTTACCCGATTTTTCATCGAGAATCACGACCTGATCCAGACCACCGACGACAACTTTATCGCCGGCGACAATCAGCGCATCGCGGGCAGCGGAGGCTTGCTCCCAGATCACTCCTGCTTTCGCGTATATTTTATTTTCGTCCTGCAGGACTTTCACTTGATCGCGGGCTGCCTCTGCTTTTTTCCCTTTTAAACTACGCAGTTTTGTCAACAGGTCCTTGATGGTCATTTCATTCGCATGTGCTTTCTGCGAGCCGACCGCGTGTTCTTTGCGATTGACTTTCAACACATCGGTGCCCGTTGCGAGATAAGCGAAATCACCCTGGACGGCCATCTGTTGACCGTTGATCCAGGCAAAACCGATGTCGCCTTCCGTTTGAGTTAAAGCGAGGATGTGGTGAGCCCCCATCGAATAGATCTGCCCGTCGGCAAGTAATGCCTGAGTACCACCCACCACACCGCCGGCGGTGCTTCGCCAACTGAAGGACCTTTGATGTTCCTCTTGACCTGTTTTTTTGTTGAAGGCGGCGGGCAGCGAACGACCGGAGGGAATAAACAGAAACTCGTCGTTTGCCAGGAGATAACCCTGTGGCGAGAGTTCATTCCGGCCGGCGCTGGTCTGGCTCAGATTATCGACTTTCCAGATGACTTTTCCTGATTCGGCGTTGACTGCATAGAGATAAATATTTTCATGAGGAAAAATCCCGGCTCCAAAATAAGCGATGCCATTATCAACCAGGATACTCGTTCTGACGGGCCAGCGTGAAACCATTTCTCCCCGGGCAATGATCATTTCTTCGTTCTGACCGGCCCGTAATTTCCAGACTTCTTTTCCGGAAGCAGCGTCGAGGCAATACACAAAACCATCATCGGAGCCGAAGTAAACTTTGTCTTGACTAAGTGAGGGAGCCAGACGAATCGGGCCTCCGGTAATGACCCGCCAGAGAACTATGCCACTTTTCAGGTCGACACAACGCATCTGGTGATCGACAGAAGAACCAAAGTAAGCCCGCTCTCCGGCAATCGCGACGTGGAAGGCATCATCAAAATCAACGCGTGCTTCCAGATCGTGGCCTTCGATGACTCGATCTCCGGGATCTGTCTGACCCATTTTGGGGGGCGTGGGGGCAGCGTATTTCCAGGCTGGCGTTAAAGGGAGCTGGAACGAATCGGAAGTGGCTCCGGAACGTGCCCGGTCTGCTAAATAAGTAGACCAGTCTTTTGCCTGGGCCTGATGGCAGGTCAGACAGGAAATCAAACTCAGACTGAAAAACAGGAAGGCGTTGCGAGGCAGGCGAAGTTTCACTTGTAGATCCTTTGAGATTGGCGCCGTAATAAAAAACCGGGCTGGCAGCAGGTCTGCTATCAAGTTAACGCATAGGGGGACTTTTATGTCTTTGAGTATACTCAGTTCGGGCATGGAATCGCAAGTAGTTGCAGAAAAGGGATGCTTTGAATTGCAATGTTTCTGCGAGAGCTCTATTTTGGTGATCATTGTTAGCGTTGTAAGAGGGTTTTGTGAATCTTTGATTTCAGAGCGTTTTCTGAGACGATTTCCAACAAGCAGCGACGGGAAAAGGCTTTGATTTCGGGTTTACGCCTCGGGTTTCCTGTTATAAAACGTTCTGTAGTATTCGAGCCGGTTAGAGCCAATAAGGGATGTCAGTATGAACATGAAAGCGATTCTTTCTCTGGTGGGATTAAGTCTGTTATTAACGGGTTGTCCTGACTCAAGTGCCCCGAAGACACCTGCCCTCAAAGAAAATTCGACTTCCACCGAAACGCAGGGGCAGAAAAAAGAAGCGAAGCAGAAACCTGAGGTAGAACCGGATTCCCCCGCCGCCGTTCAGGCGTTCAAAGATCTGGATGCCAAGCTGGTACTGTCAGACGATGGTCGGGTGCTGATTCTGGATTTGCAGGGATCCAACGCCAAAGATGCCGATTTAAAACATCTGGCCGGTTTGCCTTCGCTGGAACGACTGACGATCTGGGGACCGAATTTCACCGATACTGCAACGGAAGCGATCGGGAAACAGAAAAAATTGTGGTATTTGAATCTGGAAAGTACTGCCATCGGTGATGAAGGGGTCAAAAATCTGGCTGATTTGAAAGATCTGCAGGTACTTTCACTGCGGGCAACGAACATCACCAACGACGCGTTGAAAGTGGTCGCCGAATTTCCCAAGTTGAAAGATCTCGATTTGCGATTCAATAAGGGAGTCAATGACGAGGGGATGCCGCTGATCAAAGGCATGAAGAATTTACGAGTTCTCAAGCTGCAGGCGACTCAGGTGACTGATGACGGGATGAAAGATGTCGCCCAGCTGCCGAATCTGCAGCGATTGAATACGTGGGGACGCAATATTTCCGACAAAACGCTGGAACTTCTCAAAGACAAAAACCTGGTTTCTCTGGAACTGGATGATTCGGAAGTCTCGGACGAGGGAATGAAACATCTCAAGGGCATGACGAATATGGAAGCGCTGCATTTGCGTCGGGATTTTGTGGGTGATGCCGGGATTGCGAATATCGCGGGCATGAAAAAACTGCAGACTCTGCATTTACGGGATACTGTCGTGACAGATGAAGGTATGAAAGCTTTGTCCGGCTTGACGGAACTGACTTATCTGGATCTGGATGAATCGATGATTGGTGATGCGGGGCTGGAACAGATTAAAAACCTGAAAAAGCTGAACCGGCTGGGCTTATGGGGCACTCAGACAACGGACGCCGGTTTGAAGATCATTTCCGGCCTGACCGATCTCAACCGTCTCAATCTGGAAGGAACACAAATTACCAACGCCGGCCTGGACAGTCTGCTCCCCTTGAAAAAACTGGAATATCTGAATTTGAGTAAAACGGAAATTGGTGATGAGGGGCTGCAGAAACTGACTGCTCTGAAAAATTTAAAGGAACTGCAGGTCAGCTTTACCCAGGTGACAGATGCAGGAGTGGAGAAATTCAAAGCCGCATTACCGGGTTGTAAAGTGAAACGTTAAAGGCGGGTCTTCGCGTTATGAATGAAAAAGAAGCGAATCATCGCTCGCAAAGGGCGGCGCGCCAATTAATCGAAAGCTGGCAACGTTCCGGGGTCACCCATCTCAAGCGTGTGGTTCCGGTTCCACAACAGCCAACACAACCAACGGCAGCACGACAACCGGCGATAAACCAACCGGCAATAAATCAACCGGCAATAAATCAACCGGCGGCCGTTCACGAGCCTGCAACTGCAACTGCAACTGCAACTGTGAGCGCGTCTGCGATCAGCGCGGAGCCGGGCACAAGGGAATTGAATCACGCAGTGGATCAGGGGGAGTTGTTGCAGCAATCCCGGGTGTCTGCGAATGAAGTGGTAGAAGTAATCAACGAGACCGATGACCCTCGAAAGGAAATGAGTGTGCCTCGAACGACAAAATCGAAATTGACAAAGGGCGATCGCCAGGCGGAGCTGGAGATTATCGCAGAGCAGGTTTCCCGATGTCAAAAATGCCCCGAGCTGGCTTCCACCCGTACGCAGACCGTGTTTGGAGTGGGGAACCCGCGTGCGAAAATTATGTTCATCGGCGAGGCTCCCGGAGCAGACGAAGACAAGCAGGGAGAACCCTTCGTTGGTCGTGCCGGGAAGTTGCTGGATAAGATCATCGAAGCCTGCCAGATGAAACGCAGCGATATCTATATTGCCAATATTCTCCGCTGCCGACCGCCGGGAAACAGAAACCCTACGGATGAAGAAGCCGCGAATTGTCGGGGATTTCTGGATGCGCAGATCGAAATCGTCGATCCGGATTACATTGTCTGCTGGGGGTCGGTGTCGGCCAAGAATCTGCTGCATTCCGAATTGCCCATCGGGAAAATGAGAGGCCGGTTTTATGAGTACGGTCGGACGAAAGTCCTTTGCACTTATCATCCCTCTTATCTGCTGAGAAATCCCTCTGCCAAGAAAGATGTCTGGGAAGACATGATTTTCCTGTTTCAGGACATGGGCATTGAATTGAAAGCCCAGAAGTAGCAGGGCAGGCTCATCGCTATTCGCTCTTGGGGCCGTTTAACTGGAGTTGCTCTTTTCGCAGATTGTATCTGCTCAAGTGGGGCGGATTGATTGACGAAACGGTGTGACCGGAGTCAGCGGTGATCGCAGAACCTGGTTCCAGAGCCTGTTCGTCAGTCAATTCGATGGAGTCCAAAGCCATGATCGTGCGAAACAGATCCCGGCAACTCAGTTTACCGATGAGCAGACCATTTTCCGTCACAGCCATACAACTGTTGCGGCGATCGCGAAAGAGATGGGCCAGTTGTAGCGCATCATCTTCGGGGGAGAGCGATTCGAGCTGCACATTCATGATGGAATCGATGGGGGCTTCCAGATTCTGGTGCATCAGTTTGTGCTTGAGAATGGCGTAGTCGGGAACCACGCCGATCAGCCTCATTTCCTGATCTGTGACATAGATCTCGGCAGATTCTGCCAGGATCATTTGCGTTGCCGCTTCCTGCAGACTTGTTCCCATCAGCACGCTGACAGGATTAACCGTCATTAAATCGCGAACTCGTACCTGCATAGTTGCTCCCTTGGCAGCTTCCGTTTTTGAACTGAATCAAAAAAGGTTTACTATACTAAAAAGACGAATTAAAACCTTTTATCTAACAGACAAATCGATAAAAGCGCTGGCCCGCTGAAAGCTTCCACTGCTCTGAAGTCAAAATAGAACTCTGCAGTTGAGGCTATACTGAAAGAATAAGTTGCAAAGCGACAACATGATGTATTTATTCAACAAAATCTGCTGAGAAAATGGTAATCGTCAGTGAATTGGTACTGGTCATACAGATTGTAACGATTGGAATTTGGCGCGCTGTCAGGCGGGAGGATGCGTGTGTCGAGGACGGTTTATAAAATCAGCGGTGGAAGCTGAAATCAGTTTGATGCAGAAGAAAGCTGCCAGAAAGCGAGGATATCTTCAGCGACCTGAGAGACGACTTTCGGGCCGGTGGTCGCTTCGATGTGCCCTAAGGGATGGTGGGATAATTTTGTCTGCCATTGTTCTGCCAGCGCCTCAATTCGGAATGAAGGGACAAAGCGATCAAAGTCGGCGACATGCAGATGAATCGCTGCAGCGGGAAGACGCGGCATCCATTGGGGAATCATTAAAGGTGCGCAGAGCTGTTCCAGTTGCTCCAGTTCCGGAGGATCATGGTTGACGCCGCGACGAATGGCGTTCACAACCGTTCCCCCCTCGTCAAGAATGTGGAACAGATCGACGGGGGGCGTGATGGCCATCACAAAGTCGAGCTGCTCAATTAACAGAGCGGCAGTCAGTGTCATCCAGGCGCCATGACTGATGCCCACGAGACCGATTTGATGCCCTTTCGCCTGCAATGCGAGAATCAGGCTCCAGAGATCCAGAACTCCCTGACGGGCCACCGTTAACTGATGGTCCAGATTTCCCCCGGCGATCAGTTGTCCGGGACGATATCCGGCCGGTGTTCTTCTGTAGTTAAAGGGGCTGTCCATCATCACAACGTCAATGCCACAGGGGGTCAGGCGCTGTGCAAGTCTATTAAAACTGCGTACACCCATCTGCACAATGCCATCGATGGCGATCACAGTTAAGCGTGGCGTTGAATCCTGTTCGCGCGAGACCGCCGTGGATTTCCAATGGCGTCCCTGCACCAGATCATTTTCGGGGAACGATGTTTGAATCGAACTGGGAAACTGAAAATCTTCTACCTGGGCAGCAGAAAACGTTGTTTGAGAAGCGGGACGCAACCGGGGTTGGTAGGTTAACTGCGCCGGTTGCGGGACCGGCGAATAAAAGGTGGTCAGGTCGCCGCTGAATAATTCCGGCGAGGTCTCTCCCGCGTTGGAAAGAATCAGCGGTTGTTTCCTGTAATAGAAAAACCGATGCAGGAGGTAGAAGCCCAAAACTTCATCAACACAAGTCGACCAGAGTTTACGGATCATGTAGGTATCTCAGAAAAAATGAGGTGACTTATTCTGCTTTCTGTTTCAGAGTTGCTTCCAAAGCCGATTCGATATCTGCCTGCGTGAACTGTTGGCTCGGGTCGGCAAAGGAAAACTTTTTGACTAACTTTCCGGCACGATCATAGATTCGATAGTGCGGCAAAGCCCCGTCATCAATTCCAAAACTTTCCATCGGGTCCTGATCATTGGCTGCTGTGGCCAGGACGTTGATGAACTGTGCATCCTGAGATTCCAGGAATTTTAAAACCGCTTTCTGGGTTTCTGGGTCTGATTCATCCATGCTGACAGAAATTACCGTCAGACCCTGGTCGGCGAATTTCTGATTCCATTCCACGGTATGATGGAAATTCTTCACACACGGAATACACCAGGTTGCCCAGAAATCGACCAGAATGACCTTTCCCTGCTGTTGTTCCAAAATATCCTGAAAACCTTTGGCGTCGGATAAGATCAGCGTGATCTCGATGGTTTTACCGGGTTTGATCTCTTCAGTGGGGGTTTCTGCTGTCGGACCGGGTTTCTCGGCTGTGGTGTCGGCCGGTTGGGATTCCTTGTTCGAGGAGCAACTGAAAGACAGGAACAGTAGTGCCAATGTGAGTGTAACCTGAATGCGGTTTCGGAAAATATTTTTGATGGTTGAATATGTTGTGATCACTGGTCATCCCTGATATTTGGAAGTAAAACGGAAACACCTGAGCAAATTTTATATAAAATACGGGAATGAACATAGTGTGCAGCGGGTTCTCTTCTGTAAGATTAGGATTCAGAGAAGATTTTCAAACGAGCCCTTTTGTTATCTGGTAAAAAACAGGACCCTCAGCATGATCACCCGGAGAAGATGCGACATCGTCAGAGTGGTGGTTCTGTTGTTATTCATCAGTGGAACAGTCAGGATCGTTCAGGCGAACGAGTCTGGACTTGCTTTGAAAATTGAGAATCTGGATGAGGCGTTCGTCCAGGAGGTGGCACCGGGAGATTTTCGGATCATCATTGCAGGGGAACCTCTGGAACGCGTGACCGGAGCGGAATTTCCCGCATTGCGCGATCTTGAAATCAAATTGCAGAATCAAAAAAATCAGGCGAATTCATCGGATCGGAAGATCAATGCGTTATTAATCGCGATGGCGCGGATTGCCGACGAACCGACGTTGATCTATCTGCATGAACTGTACGAGTCCTATCCGGAACGCCGGAACGACGTGGCCGAAGCGATCAGCTGGTATGCTGGGGAAAACCAGCGCCGGGACCCCGACTGGAGAATTCTGGTCCGTTCTCTGAATGTGGTCCAAGGCGCGCAGGCGAAAGCGGTGATGAAAGCGCTGACCAGATTTCATCGACGTTCCAATAAAGCACAATGGATTCGACAAGTCATCCTGGTGGGACTGGAACAGGATGCGGAAGGACAGCAGATTGCCGTGCAACTGTTGAAACATTGGACGGGACTGAATTTGCAGCAGACGACTGAAGCACAGCCGTCTCCGCTGTCTGTCTGGCAGAACTGGTTTTCTGAAAAATATCCGGATGAGATTGCAGCCTTGCTGCCTGTCGACGCTGCTGAGAGTCGTTGGACATATCAGGAGTTGATGGGCGAATTGCAAAAGCGCTCGAAAGAGGCAGCTGATTTAAAGCTGGGTGAGCAGTCTTTCGTGAAAGCAACGTGTATCAAATGTCACCGCTACGGGAAAGTGGGGGAGAAGGTGGGGCCCGATCTCACGCATGTCAGCCGCAGGTTACAGCAGAGAGAAATTCTGCTGGCAACTGTTTTTCCTTCGCATTTCGTCGCAGAAGAATATCCGACCTTTACGATTGTCACGGATGCCGGAAAAACTCTGACCGGCATGATGGGGGCTGCGGGACCCGACCAGATCCTGCTCCTGACGGGGGAAGGAACGAAACAACTGATTAATAAGAAAGAGGTGGAGACGATCATCCCGGTGAAAAAATCATCGATGCCGGATGGATTGCTGAACCTGTTATCGAAAGAGGAAGCGATTCAGTTAATCCGATATTTAGCGATCTTGCCGGAAGGGGCCTCACAGGCTTATCGCCACACAAGCCGTTAAAAGCGGGTTGATCGTGGATGGCGTTCCTACATCACAGGCGAAAACAGCCGGCAGAGGTTCTGTTTTAAAATGACGATTCTGCTGCGTTTGTCCCAGTCTGCTGCAGTGATTTTGATCGCGTTCAGGAAATCAAGTTCAATCGATTCTTTCAGCCGCTGAGCAAATTTCCGATCATAAACGGCCAGGCCTACTTCAAAGTTGAGAATTAAACTCCGGAAGTCAAAATTAGGCGTACCTACCAGAGACCAGCTGTCGTCAATGGTCAGAGTTTTTGAGTGCAGAATTCCCTTGGTATATTCAAAAATCTCGACTCCGGCATCCAGCAGAGAGTCGTAATAGGATCTCCCGGCGTGTACGGTTGCGGGATTGGCCGATTTACTGGAGAGCAGCAGTCTGACGCGCACGCCTCTGAGTGCAGCCGATTCCAGCGCCGTTGTTAACGATTCCGGTGGAACAAAATACGAGGTGGTGAGCAGAATGCTGTTGCGTGCTTCGTTGATGGCTGCGAACATCAGCGTCAA
>NZ_CALFPF010000654.1 GCF_937919775.1 uncultured Gimesia sp. | reverse complement strand
GCTTCCATACTTTGGGGCCTGATTTGATACGATTCGGATATAGTTCACCAGAACTATCGTAGCGGATTCAGATACTACAAGCTGCAAAAATCGTACTCAACTGAACTGGTCTGTCAACAGGGAATCTCATACCAGCGTCATATTTCAATTCACATCACCGGCAGAAATCGTTCCCGATAACCTGAAGACGACGTATCATAATCAGCCTACGTATCCGCCGGATCAGGGGCAGTGTCTGGTTCGACGGTTGGCGTGTGTGTTGTCAGCCGTAATTCGCGGAGCATGGCTCGTTTTTTGGTCTGGTGGGACTGCATCCGCCGCAGGATGTCGTCCAGAGTTTGCACCGCGTGGATTACGTGGGGGCCTTTGTTGAGCATGACGCATTCGGCCCGGTGTCCCATCGCCGCATCCGTGATTTCGGCGCGGGACGGCATCCCTTCCTTGGCGAGTGTTTCCAGCACTTGTGTCGCCCAGATGACGGGGACGTGGGCGGCTTCGCAGATCCAGAGGATTTCCTCCTGAACTTCCGCCAGACGCTCGAAACCACACTCGACAGCCAGGTCACCGCGGGCGATCATCACGCCGCAGCAGGGGGACCGCATGGCGGTGAGCAGCATGTCGGGCAGGTTCTCGAAGCCGCGCCGTGTTTCGATTTTCAGAACGATCGCGGGCTGGCGGCCATCCAGTTGTTTCAGGTGCTGCTGGAGCATCTCCACATCAGTGGCACGATTGGCGAAGGACATCTCGACCACGTCGGCGTGCCGGGCCACAAACGCCAGGTCTGCAAGATCCTGATCGGTCAACGCGTTCAGACTCAGATTGCTCTCGGGCAGATTGATTCCCTTGTCGGCTCTTAACTTCGCGCCGTTCATGCGGGTTTGGGTGATCCGGACGAGAACCCGTGTGCTTTCCACCTTTTCGATGATGCCGCCCATCTTTCCGTCATCGAACCAGATGGACTGCCCCGCGTGGACGTCGTGAAACACGTCCGGAATCGTGCAGCCGATCTGCGCTGGCGTGAGCACCTGCCCTGCACTGTCGTGGGTCGCGGGACGCCCCGGCTCCTGGTTGCGGGTCACAATCAACTGATCTCCCGGATAGAGCGTCAGAAAGTTCTCGATGGCCGGCAGATCGCCGACCACAGCCTCGCGATGTTTTGCTTCACTCCGTCCTCGCTCGTGTCGCAGAACAGTGCCGGGAATGAGATATGTGGTCTGTTTCGCCTCCGCCCAGCAACCCTCGTCGGTGATGTCCACAATGGTAAGAGTGCGTTTAGAACCGCGCGCGTCGGTCAGTGTGACCTTTTCTCCCGGATCAAGGAGAGACAGCCAGGTTTCCGGAACGGTGAGGCAGGCGTCCGCCGGCGAGGGGGAAGGTTGCGGGTTCGTTGTTGAAGACAACCAGACCCGTGCAGGTTCGGTGACCCGTCCAAAGACATCGCGGCGGGGACGGATTCGAACGACCGCCGGTCCCGGTTCCAGAGGTCCGGTACGCAGTTTCGGGCCCGCCAGATCCATAACAACCCGGCACGACCGCCCCAGCGCTTTCTCGGCGCGTCTCAAGTGTTCAATCATCCGCAACCACGCGGTGCTGTCGTCATGAGCGCAATTGATCCGCATGCATTCCATGCCCTGTTGCAGCAGGTCATGCACGAGGGCGTAATCGTCAGCCGCTTCGCCTGGCATCGTGACCATGATCCGCACCCAGCGTCCCGGGGTGGCAGGCCCCAGCAGGGTTTCGGTATGTTCGACCAGCAGTCGTTCCCCGGTGGCGAAATTGATCACCGCGGGCTCCGGTGAAGGCTGCGCTGGCGATGATTCCTCTGGAGAGTGTCCCGCCAGACGATGCAGCACTTCCAGAACCGCATCCACCGTGGCCATGACGTGCGACTCGGCCCGGCCGAGCGACGAAAGCCCGAGCGCAGCCAGCCGCAGCTGTAAGGGTCGGAGGTCGTGATGTCGCAGGGCGAGATAATGCAGCAGGTTACGGGCGCTCTCCTGATAGCTGGGGTGTACCAGATCGAGAAGGGACCGGGACCGGTCTGCTTCGATGACCATTTCCGTACGGAGGGTGGCGAGTTCTTTGAGGACTGGCTCATAGTCTTCAGAGCCGGGGCAAGAGCTGGTGACGCTGTGTTCCACAGTAAACTGGCATCCTCTCCGGAGGCCGCACTTGTAATGATACGGAAAAAATCTCAGTATGCTGCCACAATGGCTTCCCATACGGCGAGATACAAAAATCGTATCAGACTGAAGTGGTCTGTCAACCGAGAGCCTCGCAGCCGTGGTGTTCTTCACAGACAATTCATCAAGATTCACTCTGCAGAGAAAGTCTGGAAACGATATTCTGCATTTGACTGTCGGGTCATTTTGATTTTGTCTTGAACACCAGCAGGTAGGGCACGGCAGGATTATTTTCTGTGTCTCGAAAACTGTTGAACCGGCCTCGATTGAACCACAGGACATAGGTCTTGTCCGGTTCTAATTCCACAGGAATGACACACGTGCGTTTATCATCGAGATAGTGAATTCCTTTTCCTGTTTTGGGGAACGTTTCGTTCGAGATCTGGACGACAGCCCACATGCGTTCTGTGAGCATGTCTTTGCTGAAGGTGACAGAAATTTCTTTCAGCGCGGGATCGACTTCAGTACTTCCCGCCTGTGGGACCGTTTTGACCACCGCAGGGGGCAGTGTGTCCCAGGTGATTTCCCGGACTTCCCTTGTTCCGTTTCTGGTTGCGTAGGTACTGCTGGCGGAAGCTTTAATTGCCCATTGCGTGGAATCATCGCCGGCAACCAGTTGAACGGCATCAATTTCGTTCCACCCTTTGACGCGTCTTGTATCGAGGTAAATCTGAATCGATTGCGATACCAGTTTGGATGCCGGCTTCACCTCAAAAATTGCGGGCGCTTTGTTGACGGGTTCGTTCCCTTCCCAAATCAAAACTTCCATGCCGTCCTTATCGAACACCGTGACTTTACTGACCGTGCCGGGGTTGAAGTTTTCATAAATGCGAATCGCCTGCACTTCAACGGGGGTCTTGTACTCCAGTTTGATCCACTCAGCGCCCTTGTTCGGATCGAGCGAAGCCCAGGCTGTCTGCTGATCACCTGCTTTGAGTGAATTGGCCTCTCCCGTGGCTTGATCGGGCGACCAGGGAAGATTTTCGCCTGAGGCCGCGTAAGCGGGCGACGTCAAAAGAAGCAAACTCAGGATCAACAATCGTGTACTTTGGATTCTCTGCATTAGTACTCATCCTTAATTGGAACTAAAGCCTAGATTGTCCCGCGGCGTGAGGAACACCGACAGCGGATGTTTCTGGATCGTCATTTTGTTACCTCGAAACCGACATCAATTACACCCAGTTTTGGGTCGCTTACGTCTACTGTATCGTCAGAAATGAGTTTTGCAAACAAATCTGAGAAGAAATCGCGCCCGGTCTTTTTGTCAAATTTTCCTCGGCTATTCGCACGAGGGGAAAATATCGATTAATTCCTGTCACCGGCCGCAGTGATTTCGTCTCTGGTATTATGTAACCACTGAGGTATTATAAAACTGCTGGACCGAGAGGGCTTCCGATGAACTCTACTAATTCGTTTAACTTGAGTGCAGTAACCGATGCGGAGCTGATTCAGCGTTGCGGGCAGGGGGACCAGATTGCCTATGGACAGATCGTGGAGCGATATCAGTCTCTGGTGTGTTCTGTTGCCTATAACCGCTGTGGGGATCTGGCCTTGAGTGAGGATCTGGCGCAGGAAGCATTCATTCTCGCCTGGCAAAAACTGGTCGATCTGAAGGACGTCAGCAAGTTTAAGGCATGGATTTGCACCATCGTACGTAATCTGGCCAATCGATCTGCGCAAGGTAAGGGACGCGAAGTCACTCGCACGGCACATCTGGATGCAGTGCCTGATATTCCTGCGGAAATTCCCTCTCCGGTCGAACGGGCGGTGAGCGCGGAAGAAGAGAAGCTGGTCTGGCAGGCGCTGGCGGATGTGCCGGAGAGTTACCGCGAGCCTTTGATTTTGTTCTATCGAGAAGGGCAGTCGGTGGCGCGGGTCGCTGCAGCGCTGGACCTGTCTCAAGATGCTGTGAAGCAGCGCCTGTCGCGCGGCCGGAAACTGCTGCGACTGCAACTGGCCAGCGTCGTCGAAACTGTGCTGGTGAATTCCAAACCGTCCAAGGCGTTCAGAGGGGCCGTGCTGTTGGGCCTCTCCGGGGCAACAGCCCCGTCGGCGACTGCAGCCGGATTCACGACGGCAACGGTGGCGAAATCGGCTGCGGGTATTGGAGCGGGAAACGGACTGAGCAGTCTCTTTCTCGCGCCGCTGCTGAATCTACCCGTGATCGCCTGGTTGCTGAAATTGTCATTTCATGAAACGCGTTCGGAACAGGAGCGCCAGTTATTGCACCGCAGCTACTTTATTGCGTTTTGTGGTTTTGTCGTCTTCCTGATCGCCCTCGGTTCCTCGTTCTGGTGGCAGCAGTCTGTTGAACCTCCTGTGCTGCGCGCATTGATTCCCGCTGTGTTGATGGGGCTGTTCGGTTTTCCCTGGACCATTTATTGTCGACGGATGGGAAAACAGATCGAAGCCATCCGCGCCGAAGAGGGGACAGCCACTCCACTCAGGCCGCTCGTTGTAGCCGATCACGGCGAGGCGATTGCAGTAAAGACGTACGTACGCTTCTGCCTCAGCGCGCTGACGGTGATGGCGGTTCCCGCCCTCTTACCGCTCGTCGCGCGTGACTGGCTGGTCTTCGTGGCGATGTTCATTGCAGCGAACAGCGTCGGTTTCGCAGCAGCCCAACTCAGCCTGCGATTTCCCAAGCGGTCTTTCCAGTTTTTTGGTATGAGCAACGGGGTGACCGCACTGACTGCGATTGGCATCCTGTTTTGGCGGCAGGGTGTCTGGGCGTCAGCATTTGCCGACTTCATGCTGTGGTTCGTGGGAGCCATCACGGCTGTGAACCTGGTTTCAGTTTTCCTGACCACGATTGCCTGGCAACGGGTTTACGGCAAACCCGGCGATGATTGATCATTGGAAAACTGCGCTGTCAGCGGCTCCGCATACCACTGATTCGGTCTTAATTGTTCAATAACCATAAGAGGGCAGGGGGGAGTTCCTCAGCCCAGCAGGCCGGGTCGTGACCTCCTGAGAACTCGGCATAATGGACGTCCTGTCCCGCAGCGGTCAGTTTCTGTGCCAGGCGTCGAACGGAATCAAGCTGGTTAGTTTTCTGAAACAGTCCGGATGGGGGATGAGTGACCTGTTCTTCCAACTCCTGGTTTCCCACGCTGATCCAGAAGCGGCTTGTGTTTTTTTCTCCCTGCGTTAAAGACGATGCAAGCCATTCGTCGTTCCACCAGGCGGAAGGGGACTGACATAAAGTGCCGGAGAAGGTGGCCTGATGCCTCAAAGTGGTAAAAGCCGCCGAAAGGGCACTTAAACTGAGGCCACACAGAAAAAGCCGGTCAAACTGATTTACTGTTCGCTTGATCCAGCGACACAGGTCGGTCGCGACAAACAACGAAAAGTTTTCGTTGCAGGTGAAATCGGCATGACGGGCTGCTGCATCCAGACTGGAGACATAAACGCTGGTCACGGGGGGTAAGATGCCTGCTGCCTGTGCATCCCGGATGATCTCAGGCGCATTGACGCGGTCGGCGTACAATTCGCCATCCAGAAAAATGAGACAATCATCAGCCGGTCCGGTAATCGCGGGTTCAACCCATACCTTGCGAGGTGCGTCTAGAAATTTGCTTGTGATTTCTGATTGTATGGTCATTGGAAAATCGAATCAAACTGAAGTTGTCTGTCAGCAAAAAAATGCGAGTCATCGCGGCAGCGAATTTCGTCACACGATGGCTACTTCATCTGACTGAGTACAATTTTATCGAACAGTTTGTCGCCGAGCATGCGTTTGACGCGCGGCAGGAGTTTCGCATCCATGGTGGTCGCGTAGCGCGTTTTGGGGTTTCTGGCTTCGATGGCTTTGACAACGGCATTCGCCGTGCTTTCGGGGCCGGGGCTTTTGGAATACAGTTTACTGGTAAATTTGCGGAAGGCGGCGACCAGCGGTTTGTAGTCTTCCGCGTGGTTCAGGCTGTCCAGCGTCGCGAAAGCGACTTCGTCGAATTCCGTTTTGACGGCTCCCGGTTCAATCACGACGACATCAATGCCCAGCGACTTGACTTCCATTCGCAGCGCATCGGAAAACGCTTCCACCGCGTGTTTGGTGGAAGCATACCAGCCCAGCACCGCGGTCGAGACGTGACCCACGACCGAGGCGGTATTGATAATTCGTCCGGAACCCTGTTTCCGCATGTGTGGCAGCACGGCCTGCACCAGTCGTCCCATTCCAAACACGTTGACATCGTATTGCCGCTGAATTTCTTCCAGGGGCACGCATTCAATCGTACCATACGAGCCATAACCGGCGTTGTTGAACAGCACGTCGATCCGCTGCTGTTCTTCAATGATTTTCGCTACACCGGCGTAAACCGAATCGGTATCCGTGACATCCATATGCATGATGTGCGCGCCTTGTGCTTCCAGGTCACGCATCTTCTCGACCCGTCGGGCGGCCGCGTAGACGGTGTAACCTTTCGCCAGCAGTTTTTCCGCCACCAGTTTTCCAAACCCGGCCGAAGCCCCTGTAATCAATACGGTTTGCATAGTGCTCTGACTCCATTCGATTTGTGGTGATCATTCCATGTACGGCTCTAAAAACCGTCGAATTCCGCTCCGAATCGTAACAGACACGGGTAGGCTGTCAATCGAGGACTCTGGCAGAGAGTGAGAACGGGCGATCGTGTTCGTCTGCCTGGTGAGTTTCCTGTCACTTTGATCGCACTTCCAGATGATTCATTGAACATCGTGTGAAAGCGGGTTACTATTGGGAACAGGCTGTCATCATTTCGAAACGAAGCCATAGATTTTCATTGAGAGTGATTTGAACTCCTCTTCATTCAATAAGCTGATAGAACAGATCCCATGAGTATCAGACGCCCTGTAGTTGAAGTCATCGATCAATCGCTGGTGGAGATTCTGAAGAAACAGGCTCCGGAAGCGCGACTGAAAATCGCAGCAGGAATGTGGGAGACGGCGCGGGTTATGGTTCGGGGAACGCTGTCGCAGGAGCATCCGGAGTGGAGCGAGGCAACACTCAATCGTGAGGTGGCAAAACGGCTTTGCCATCAGGAAGTCAGGCATCTCTATGAGTGAGATCAAACCGTATGAGCTGATGCAGGCAGTGGTCGATTGAACTTTTTGTGATTTTCCACTTGCCTTCTGCGAATTCGAAAAAACAGTCACTGCAGAGGCACAAAAAAACGCTCGCTGTCATTTCTGACAACGAGCGTGATAAGCGAGGCCGACGGGACTTGAACCCGCAACCCCCGGATCGACAGTCCGGTACTCTAACCAATTGAGCTACGGCCCCTTACAGGTGGTCGGCGATAATAGGCAAACATTTTCGTGAATGCCACTTCTCCGACACAAAAATTCATGAGAATGTTCTAAAATTTCTCATTTTGAACTCATTGTATGAATGCCTGAGTTCAGTTTCCAATATAACGAGACGGGCAGGGCACGACAAGTCATACGAAAATCGTATTCTTTGAATCGGAATTCTTACCTAAACACATTAAGGATAACACGTTATTTCGCTGAAAAAAGGCAAGTTCACAAGCGTCCCGGGTTAGTCTGTAATCGTTGTGCGGTAAAAAGCATTTGCAGCAGCTACGCCGGCGCCGGGTGTGAGGTGATAGCCAGCGTGCAGCAGACACTGATCCAGAGCCGCCAGAAACAGCAGCACATGCGTATTTCGGCTGCTCTCACCCATCAGGCCAATGCGCCAGGTTTTGCCTTTCATCGGTCCCAGACCGCCGCCGATTTCGATCCCGAACCGGTGCAAAAGGTGTTTGCGAATGGCGGCGTCATCGACGCCATCGGGGATCTTGACCGCGTTCAGCATGGGGAGTTGATGATCTTCTGCCACGGCAAACTGAATGCCCATCGCTTCCAGACCTGCCTTCAGTGCGCAGTGGTTGGCGTAATGACGCGAAAAGCGATTTTCCATCCCTTCATCCAGGACCAGTCGTAAGGCCTGGTGCAGGCCGTAGTTCATATTAATCGGTGCCGTATGATGGTAGGCCCGCGATTCGCCCCAGTAGGAACGCACTAGTGACATGTCCAGATACCAGCTTGCAACCTTCGTCTTCCGGGCATCCATCGCGGCGACCGCGCGTGAACTGAATGTAACCGGAGACAGGCCGGGGGGACAACTGAGGCACTTTTGCGTTCCACTGTAAGCGGCGTCGATATTCCATTCATCAATTTTGACAGGCATTCCTCCCAGCGAGGTCACGCAGTCGACCAGCAGTAACGCGTCTGCCTCGTGAACCGCTTCCGAAATCTCTTTCAGCGATTGGGCGGCTCCCGTAGATGTCTCGGCATGCACGATGCCTAAGACTTTGGGTTTTTCTTTCTTGAGCACCTCGACAATTTCATCGACTGAAAACACTTCGCCGAACGGGCGCGTAATCTGAACGACCTCAGCGCCAATGCGACCGGCGACATCCGCCATCCGACCGCCAAAGACACCATTCGTGCAGACCACGATTTTGTCACCCGGTTCGAGCAGATTCACCACACAGGTTTCCATTCCCGCACTTCCGGTGCCACTGACAGCCAGCGTGAGTTCGTTCGTTGTATGAAAGATCGTTCTGAGCATATTCTGAACTTCATCCATGATTTTCAGAAAATAAGGATCAAGATGGCCTACCGTCGGAGCCCCCATCGCAGCCAGGACGCTGGCGGAAACATC
>NZ_CALFPF010000653.1 GCF_937919775.1 uncultured Gimesia sp. | reverse complement strand
TCACTGAAAGCATAAAATCCATTATCACTTTATTTTTAATGGCTGTTTGACAGAGAACTGAAATGAAGCCACCAACTGCTTCAAAGGGATCATGTTAATTATTGCGCTATCGGTTGTTTATCTCCATGATTGCAATTTTACTCCCGGCGTTCCAACAGGCGCGCGAAGCAGCCCACAGAAGTACCTGCACAAACAACATGAAACAAATCGACTTTGAACCTCGTAAAATTTAGAGATCGTTTTTGATTACATTCCTGTTTGTTATTCATAATAGAACATGATTCATAGTTTCATCAAATCTATGGTTTTAAGGAAATCGAATGAATGAATCTCAGTTGGTTCGAGGCTTAGGCGAACAGATAGTCGAGCGTCTGAGAGAAGACATCTTTTCAGGAAGAATCGCAGAAGGCGAACGCTTGCGCGAGATTGATCTGGCAAAACGGTTTGCCGTCAGTCGCGGTCCGATCCGTGAAGCAATCCAACAGCTTGCCTGGGAAGGCATCGTCGAAACAGACCGAAATAAAGGAGCGCTCGTCTCGACTTCCGCCCCCAACGAAATCACGGAATTGATCATTCCACTTCGCTGCACAATTGAGAAATATGCAGTCCGACTTTTTTTCGATTCATTAACAGCAGAAGATTTTCTCGTATGGGAAACGATACTTGAGAAAATGAAACAAGCCTGTGTATCAAAAGATTTCGCATTGATCTCGGAGCACGACATTGCCTTTCATCGTGCTCTGGTCACTCGTTCCCATTCTCCTGACTTGTTAGCCATCTGGTCTGCAATGGTCTCTCGGGTGCGACGGCATTTTCGCGAAGCACACTTAAGGTATTCAAACCCGATTCAGATCTACGAAGAACATCTGCCTATACTCAACGCATTGAAAAATAAAAGCCTCGCGGAGTCACTGGAAGCGATTGAACAACATATTGAATAATTCAGATAAAACTCAGTCATGCATAATAAAACGATTCATATTGAAACCTTACTACTTCAGGGGCTGATCTTTTTCGGAACCCTTTTGAGTCTCGCTCAATTTGTCCGGGCAGAAGCAGAAATAAATCAGACCGAGCAGATAGAACAGGAACGTTTTTTCGAGCAGCATGTTCGCCCGCTCTTGATTAAACACTGCGTGGAATGTCATGGCGCTAAAAAACAGTTTGCAGAGCTAAGGCTGGATTCTCGCGAGCATCTCCTCAAAGGGGGTGAAACGGGGCCTGCAATTAAAGTCAATCATCCTGCTGAAAGTCTCCTGATCAGTGCGGTCCGTCGTGAGTCACTCGAAATGCCTCCTGAGAAACCGCTGAATCAGGCAGAGATTGAAATCTTGTCGACATGGATTCGCCATGGCGCTGTCTGGCCGAAAAATGCGGCTCTGGGAAAAGCCGCGAAAATCAACTTTTCAGAACACTGGTCCTTTCAACCCATTCGAGATCCCAACCGGCCTGCAGTGAAAGAGACACAGTGGCCGCAGAACGACATCGATTATTTTATTCTTTCCAAACTCGAAGAACAGCACCTCAAACCATCTCAGCCTGCAAATCCAGCCACATTGCTGCGTCGTATGTCCTGGGATCTTACCGGTCTTGCCCCGACGTTCGAGCAAGTCAAAACATTTGCTGAAAAAAATGAACCCCAGTCGGTTGAAGCAGCCATCGACGAACTGCTGGACTCCCCGCATTACGGAGAACGCTGGGGAAGATACTGGCTAGATCTGGCTCGTTATGCCGACACGAAAGGCTACGTTTTTTTTGAGAAGCCGTCTTTTCATATCGCTTTCACCTATCGCGACTACGTCATCAACAGCTTCAATCAGGATAAACCATTTAATAAATTTATCATGGAGCAATTGGCGGCTGATTCTTTAAAAGACCAGATCCCCCATCAGTCTCAGGCAGCACTCGGATTTATTACTGTCGGACCGAGGTTCAAAAATGATATTCATGATATCATCTCAGACCGGATCGACGTGGTGACTCGCGGGTTCCTGGGACTCACAGTCGGCTGTGCACGCTGCCATGACCACAAGTATGACCCTATTTCTATCGAAGACTATTATTCGTTCTATGGGGTCTTTCGAAATTCCCTCGAGCCCATCAAGCTCCCTTTTCTTCATCAAGGCGAGATTCCGGCAGATCTCAAAACTAAGGCACAAAATATAAAACAAGCCGCAGATAATCTGGATCAACTCTATCAACAACAATATAAAAAAGTTTCGCAAGACACCTATTTGAGATTGGCTGAATACCTCAGCGTGGCACAGTCACGCAGGAGCGGCCCGGATACCGTGCGTTTTGACGTCATCGTCGATGGTGATGATCTTAACCCGGAAGTTTTATTGAAGTGGCAAGAATTCCTGGACCATTCTGAAAAATCAGCATCACCCGTATTTACTCTCTGGCATCAATTGGAAAAAATCCCCGATCAGGCATTTGCCATTCAAGCCCCGCGTTTTCTTCAAAACACAATGCAAAAGAATGCTGGCGCCCCTCTGACTCAACTCATTGCCGCGTCTCTATTGAAAATCAAGCTGAACCGATTCCAGGATGTCATTCAGGGGTATGCCGTATTATTCAAACAAGTTGACCGGGAATGGGAAAACTGGATCGTGGAGGCTCCTAAACCGGGAAGCAGCGCACGTCGGCAACAGTTAGCCCCTGAAAAGCAGGCCTATCTTCAGGCTTTTTACAGTCCCCACTCGCCCTTAGTCACTCCCCTGCATGGTTACACAGTATTAAAGCTGTTTCCGGATCGGGTATTACAGCAAAAAGTAAAAGAACTGAATGCGGCTCTGGATCAGGCCCGCGCTGAAGCACCAGTCGAACTGGCTCAGATGATGTCACTACAGGATGCCGGGCAGATTATTGAACCACGCGTGTTTAAACGGGGAAATCCGGGAATGCCGACACAAACCGTCCAGAGACGATACCTGAGTTTTTTCGAGCAGGTATCAGACAAACCATTCACCCAGGGAAGTGGAAGACTCGAACTTGCGCAAGCAATTGTTTCGCCACAAAACCCGCTGACGGCCCGAGTCATTGTGAATCGTGTCTGGCAGCATCACTTTGGTCAGGGAATCGTTTCCACTCCCAGCGACTTTGGCATCCAGGGAGCAGCCCCTTCTCATCCCGAACTGCTGGATCATCTGGCAAGCTGGTTCATGCGCAACGGCTGGTCGATCAAAAAACTGCATCGCTATATCATGCAGTCAGCGACTTATCAACAGCAAAGTACCTCTTATGCTTCAGCTGAAAAAGCAGACCCGGCGAATAAACTCTTATGGAGAATGAATCGCCGACGTCAGGACTTTGAAACAATGCGCGACTATTTACTTCAGGTAAGTCGTCAACTCGATACAAAAATCGGGGGAAAATCCATCAACGGAATCACAGTCGATTCCAATAAACGCCGCACCGTTTATACATCCATCGATCGCCAAAATGTTCCCGGACTGTTGCGCACTTTCGATTTTCCATCCCCTGATGTCAGCAGCGGCAGCCGGAACTCAACCTCTGTTCCCGGCCAGTCTCTATTTTTGATGAATCATCCATTGGTTCTGAAATCCGCCCTGATCCTGGGAGAGGAATCGAAACAGGCCACCAATCCAACAGTCGGCATCCAACAGCTCTTTCAGAAAATTCTGCAACGAGAACCAACTCCGGAAGAATTAAATGAAATGCTTGGATTTCTGAAAACCGACCAAATTGAAACAAAACCAGAACCCACATCTTCACAATGGGAGTATGGTTACGGCGCTTACGACCAGAATTCGAAAAAGCTATTAAGCTTCCAAACACTGCCTTACTGGAATGGCACGCAATATCAAGGCAGCGACCGTTTACCCGACCCCAAAATCGGTTGGGTCTTTCTCGATGCAACTGGCGGACATCCGGGAAATGACTTGAATCACGTCGCTGTGATTCGCTGGCGTGTCCCCGAAACGATGACTGTTTCAGTTAAAGGAATTCTTAAGCATGAATTTGCGCAGGGAAATGGAATACGTGCCCATATCCTGATCGGTGACAAAGCAGTCATTGGCCCCTGGCACATTCACCAGACTTCGGTTGAAACAAATATCGAGAAAATCAGTCTGGAGAAAAACCAAACCATCGATTTTATCGTCGATATCGCAGGTCAACTCGGACATGACTCGTTCATCTGGTCCCCGGAAATCACAATGCAAACCGTTGAAATGGCTGCTGTATCCAAGGCAAATGATAAACACACACCCATTCGCCGCTGGAATTATTCCCAGGATTTCCGAAAACCCGAACCCATTCAAATTACGCCCTGGCAGAGCCTGGCTCAGATTTTATTGCTCTCCAATGAATTTCAATTTGTCGATTAAGTCAGTAAAAAGCAGAAAACCATGAATCACCTCACTCAAAACATACCGCCTTTTACCAGACGCGAGATGCTGACGCGATCAGGAATGGGGATGGGGATGCTGGCACTTGCGGGCCTGACTGCGAAGGAAAACTTACAGGCGGCAAACAGCACTGCTGCCATCACCAGGCACCATCCCGCCCAGGCCAAACAGGTCGTGCATTTGTTTATGAACGGTGGCCCCTCGCACGTTGATACGTTTGACCCTAAACCTCTTCTCACAAAATTTCATGGCAAGCCGCTTCCCAACCCCAGTTTACCAACAGAACGAAAGACCGCCGGGGCTCTGGGGTCACCCTTTCAGTTTAATAAATACGGCGAATCCGGCATCGAAGTCAGTGAGCTGTTTCAAAAAACGGCCGCGCATATCGATGACATGTGCATCATTCGCTCAATGCATTCCGATATTCCGAACCATGAACCCTCGCTGCTGCTAATGAATTGTGGCGACAACGCGCTGCCCCGCCCCAGCTTTGGATCCTGGGTGAATTACGGTCTTGGATCATTGAATGAAAACCTGCCTGGTTTTATGGTACTCTGTCCGAATGGATTTCCCGTTGTGGGTCCTAAAAATTGGCGTTCCGCATTTCTTCCAGGCTCTTTTCAGGGAACCCATCTTGATACGAAAGAAACTGCCGTCTCCCGATTAATTGAAAATATCAACAATCCGCAACCTCCCGAAAGACAACGCCGCCAACTGGACCTGTTACAGAAAATCAACCAGCGGCACCTGGCACAAAGCGGTCATGACTCGTTACTCGAAGCAAGAATTCAATCTTTCGAATTGGCATATCGCATGCAATTTGAAGCGGCGAACGTACTTGATCTTTCCAAAGAACCAAAGCACATTCACGAAATGTACGGCGACGGTTTACAAGGTCGACAATTATTGATGACACGCCGCTTACTTGAAAAGGGAGTCCGTTTCATTCAGGTCTGGCACAGTGGCGGTCAGGAATGGGACCATCATAGTGGCATTGAAAAGAATTTGAGACGGCTGTGTGGACAATGGGACCAACCCATCGCCGCATTTCTGACAGATCTGAAACAACGGGGAATGCTCGATTCGACCTTGATACTCTGGGGCGGCGAATTCGGCAGAACCCCCGTCGCAGAACTTCCCGCAATGGATGGCCGCGATCATAATCACTATGGCTTCAGCATGTGGATGGCAGGCGGTGGAGTCAAAGGGGGACACGTGCACGGAGCGACCGATGAAACCGGTTTTGCTGCTTCGGAAAACAAAGTCCACGTGCATGATCTGCATGCCACAATGCTGCATTTGCTGGGCATTGATCACGAGCGACTCACCTACCGTTATGCAGGCCGGGATTTTCGTTTAACCGATGTGCATGGCCATGTCGTGAAAGAAATCATCGCTTAGTATCTACATTTTTTAATCACAACTTTTTTCACAAGGCACTCAACGTTCATGAAAATCGAGCAAATCGTTTGTCAGATTCTGAGATCAGGTTCCGTCACGAATAAAACAGCCAGTTGCCAGGATTCCGTTCTGGTCCGAATTAAAACCGATAATGGCCTGGAAGGTATTGGAGAAGCCGATTCCTCTCCGGAAGTCGTCAAAGCAGTCATCGACGCGCCCTACAGCCACAATGTCGCCTGTGGTTTAAGGCAACTTCTCATTGGCGAAAACCCGCTGGAAACCGAACGACTCTGGCAGAAAATGTATCGGCACACCATGTACTTTGGCAGAACCGGCGTCACGATCACCGCTATGGCCGCGATCGACATGGCACTTTGGGATTTGAAAGGAAAACATTTCGGCGAACCGATCCACCGTCTTTTAGGAGGTCAACATCATAAGGAATTTCAGGCCTATGCGTCGATTCTGTTCGGCAGAGATGGCCAGGAAACCTGTGACATTGCTCAGCGCTGGATTGAAAACGGATACACGGCTGTCAAATTTGGCTGGGAACCGATGGGCCAGTCAGAACAGCTTGACCTGGAACTCGTCGCCGGAGCCCGTGAAGGCATGGGAGACGGCACTTTGTTAATTGACGCAGGCTGTGTCTGGGACGCCAGAACGGCTTTGCAGCGAGCACATGCGTTTTCTGAATATAACATTGGCTGGCTCGAAGAACCGCTCTTCCCTCACGATATCGCCGGTTATGCCTGGCTCAAAGATCGCTCTCCCGTTCCGATTGCCGCCGGTGAAGAAGAATGCGGACGCGAATCGTTCCGCCCTTATTTCGAACAGCGAGCCCTTGATGTTTATCAAATTGATCTGGCCCGCAACGGATTCACGGAAGCTTCTTATCTAAAACAGAGAGTGGCGGAAATCGGCGCACGCCCCTGCAACCATTGTTACACCAGCCCGATTACCGTTGCGGCCAGCCTGCACTGGCTGGCAACCTGCAAAGATGCATTCATCTTTGAAGACTGCGTGGAAGATGAGCCACTCCGACACGAATTGACCTACGAAAAAGTACAGGCCGAAAACGGTGTCATTCAAGTCCCTGACAGACCAGGGCTGGGAATCACGCTGAATGAAGACTTCGTCGCGGCCCATATTGTCGCAGAATCAAAATAAAGTCAACATACGATTTCACCCCTTGATAGATAGAATCAGCACCATGTCTCAATCTCCCATCAGTACGAAGATCGACTTTAACAAACCCGGAGTCCAGTGGGGCACTCTGAATATCCCTTTTTCCTATAACCTGAGTGGCTGGGCTCAACTGCAGATCCCCATCTCCACAATCGCACACGGCGAAGGCCCCACGGTGCTCCTGATGGCGGGCAATCACGGCGATGAATATCCCGGCCAGATTGCCATCATGAAACTCATGAAAACGCTCAATCTGGAAGAGATTTCAGGACGCATTATTTTCATCCCTGCCATCAATATCCCTGCGGCTAAAGCAGCCACCCGCCTCTCTCCCCTGGATGGCAAGAATCTGAATCGCTGTTTCCCCGGAAACGCCGACGGCACCGTGACCGACATCATGGCGCATTACCTGACGCACGAAATTTTTCCGCGTGTCGATGTCGTCATCGATCTGCACACCGGAGGTCGCGGCGTCTATTTTTATCCGTGTGCTCACATGCATCTGGTTGACGACCTGGAACAACGCCGCCGAATGGCTCAAGCCACCCAGGCGTATAATACCGATTTTGCGTTTCTGTATGCAGATATCGCCGGTAAAGGTCTCCTGCCGGTGGAAGCAGAAAATATGGGAAAAACCGTCGTCACCACCGAAATGGGAGGCGGCGAAGTTACAAACGCTGCCGTCCATCGCCTTTCTCAAGAAGGACTGCAAAATGTATTGGTCCACTTGAAAGTTCTGCAAGGCGAAGAAAAGAGCCGCTCCGCTTTAGGGCTCCCCCCCACACGCTGGATCCAGGCACTCAATGCCGAAGATTACATTTTCGCACCAGAGTCAGGACTCTTCGAAAGTTTTGTGGATGTCGGAGCAGACGTTTCAGCGGGGCAACCCTTGGGAGCACTCTATTTCCTCGAGCGACCCGATCGTGATCCCACGATCATTCAAGCTAATTCCGATGGCATTGCAATCGCCCATCGTGGCCCTACCGTGACCAGTCAGGGAGACATTCTTTTTTGTCTGGCTCATGATGTTGAACCAGCAGTTCTGAAAACATTTGAATAACCGCGTGTTTCTCAACAACAGGGATACCCCACATGAGTTGGTTGGACTGGTTAATTGTTTTCGTCCTGAATGGATCGGTCATCGCGTACGGCTTTTATCTGGCCCGCAGTACCAAATCCAGCAGTGACTGGTTTCTGGGGGGGCGTTCTCTCCCCTGGTGGGGTTTAGGACTCTCGATTTTCGCGACCAGCGTCGACAATGCCGATGCCGTCTCTTTGACGGGATATGCCTACAATCACGGTATGCATATCATCACGGCTTTTACGCTCGCCAGTGTTTGCGGAGCCATCCTGGCGGCTTTTCTGGTCGTACCGGTCTTATATCGAGGTGGTTTCTATACCAACGCAGAATATCTGGAGACCCGGTACGGAAAATCCATCCGCACCATCAGTGCGCTCATTCAAATCCAATACCGCACCAGCATGCTGGGCCTGATGATCTGGTCCATCTACTTGATGTTACAGGGAATTCTTGATTTTTCGCCGGTACAAATCTGGTCCCTGATAGTTTTGCTGGTCATTTTCACAGCCGCTTATACAACCTGGGGAGGCCTGACCTCGGTTGTCTGGACCGATGCACTACAAAGCCTGATTATGATCGCCGGCGGCATTACCATTTTCTGCGCGGTCTGGTCTGCCAGCGGAGGCTGGTCAGCCACCGTTGAAAAACTGTCACAGTCGACAGACGCGAATGGACAACCATTGATTAACTGGTTGCATATCGGTCAATTTCAAGACAGCCAATCAACGTCTCCCTATCTGATTGTCATCGGCTGGACCATTGTGGGCCTGGGTTATTATACCGTGAATCATACACAAACCATGCGACTGATGGGGGCACGTTCCCTGTGGGACATGAAAATGGCAGCGCTGTTCGGCTGCCTGCTCATCATGCCGATTATGATCGGGACGGCGTTGATGGGCGTCATGGGACGTGTGATTGTTCCGGAGTTTACAGAAAATTCAGGAGCCGACCAGTTGTTTCCCTATTTCGCAAATCAGTTTCTGGCTCCCGGTTTCAAAGGCCTGGTTGTCGCCGGAATTTTGTCAGCCGCCATCAGCACATTCGATTCGATCGGCTCCGCTTTATCGGCGCTGTTTACGCGCGATATTTATGCACGCTGGATCTGTACGGATCAAACGGAAAAACATTATTTGAAAGTCACACGCTGGGCAACCATCGGCATCCTGCTGATGGGGTTCCTCTATATCCCCTTCATCGTCCGTTATGACAATATGATTCAGGCATTCCGCACCCTGATTCCCATCTTTGTCACCCCCTTATTTACGATCTATCTGCTAGGCGTCTTGACCCGCGTCCCGCGCAAAAGTGGTCTCGTCGGCCTGATTGCTGGCTCCCTGTTCGGACTATTTGGATTCATCGATCGCGAACTCGTTGACCTTGAATGGCTCAGCCCCCTGTTGACCGAAAAATGGTATGCCTTCCCCTGCTCCATGCTGGTAACTTCCATCGCCATGTTTGCTGCAGCGCTCAAGTGGGGCTGGCTGGAAAAAGAATCCATGCTGGAACAGAATCAGCCTGAAGTCCCACTGAAACACGACTGGTTATCAGAAAGCCGACAGGAACTGCTCGCGATTAAAACCTCCCCGTTTTCAAAACCAATCCCACAATATCTGAACCCCAACTGGTACGCGATTTTAATAATTGCACTTTCTTTCTGGATTATCTTTGGCTTCTTCTGGTAACAGATTTTCAAACCCGCATCGTTTAATATAGAGATATGATGGCACGAAATCGAATCATTCCTGCAGCTTGTGTTTTGGTCGCCATCATGGCAAATTCGGCCTTAGCCGCCGAGCCATTATCGGAAAAGACGGCTCCTCAGGATATCGAGTTTACAGCGAACTGTGATCAAACCAGACAACACTATGTCATAATTCTGCCAGAGAATTTTTCAGATCAGATATCGCATTCAGTAT
>NZ_CALFPF010000652.1 GCF_937919775.1 uncultured Gimesia sp. | reverse complement strand
AATCAATACGAACAGGGATATAACTGATGAGAGAACGAGGCAAAGTCCATCTGAATATGATCGTGACCAAAACGGGCGATCAGGGGCAAACCTATCTGAACGACGGATCGCGCGTCTCCAAAGCTTCCGCTCGCATTAAAGCACTGGCTCTGCTCGAACGAATTTCCGTCAAGCTCGGGTTCTTCATTCATGAATGCGATCAGGATCAGATCCGTCTTCAATTACCCAACGCACAGGAATGTCAAATCGATCTGGCCCAACTCGCCAATTCGTTTCAGCAGGAAATGTATGATCTGGGATCGGATTTGTGTACTCCCTTCAAACCGGGTGAATCACTGACGCGTTTTCCTGCGGAAAAAGTCGAAGAATTGACGGCACTGATTTCCGAACTTACACCGGCGCTGGAACCACTTGATTCCTTTATCCTTCCCCAGGGCAGCCTGCGCGTTCTGCTGTCGCACGAGATTCGCACCATCGTACGACAGGCGGAGATACAGGTCTGGGAAATTGCGGAGGAGATTAATCCAGCGGTGCCGCAGTACCTTAACCGACTCTCTGATTTCTGGTTTGTCTTCGGCAGAATATTACAGTCCGAGGAGAATCCCGGCGGTGAAATCAGAAAATGGGAGCCCAACCTGAAACATGCACGAGGCGTGCAAATTCAAAGTGCAAAATAAATGGGCTCCGCAGTTGCTTCATTAATCGTCCAGCAGCACGGGGCGCAACCAGCGCGTTAATTCATCCAGAGTCATCCCTTTGCGTTCTGCCAGTGATGCCAGTTGATCTTTATCGATTTTCCCGGTATGAAAATAACGCGACTCGGGATAAGAGAAATACCAGCCGGAGACAGCCGCCGCCGGGTACATCGCAAAATGCTCGGTCAGCTTGAGGCCAATTTCACTTTCGACATTCAGCATCTTGAACAGTGTCTCTTTTTCAGTATGATCGGGACACGCGGGATAACCGGGGGCAGGACGGATGCCGCTATACTCTTCTTTGATCAAGGCTTCTTTGTCAATCGCTTCATCAGACTTGTAGCCCCAGAATTCTTTGCGGACGCGTTCGTGCAGATGTTCGGCGAACGCTTCCGCCAGTCGATCTGCCAGCGCCTTGACCATGATGCTGTTATAATCATCGTTTGCCTGCGCGTATGATAGAGCCAGTTCTTCAGCCCCGATGCCGGCCGTGACCGCAAATCCACCAATATAATCGGTCTTCCCGCTCTCTTTCGGGGCAATAAAATCGGCCAGCGACATAAGGGGGCTCTCTTCCTGCCCCCGTTTGCGAACCTGCTGACGGATGTGATGTAACCGCGCCTTCACCTGACTGCGACTGACATCATCATAGACTTCGATATCATCCCCGTTGACAGAGTTCGCAGGCCAGAATCCAATCACGGCACGGGCGGTCAGTAATTTTTCGTCAACAATTTTCTTGAGCATCTCCTGCGCGCCTGCAAACAGGTCACGCGCGGCTTCTCCCACGACTTCATCATTGAGAATTTTCGGATATTTTCCGACCAGATCCCAACTGATAAAAAACGGCGTCCAGTCGATATATTCGACCAGAGTTTCCAGCGGATAATCTTCAAGAACTTTCGTGCCGGTAAATGTGGGTACGGGCGGCGTGTAGTTTTCCCAGTCGGCTTGAAAACCCTGATTCACCGCTTCGTCGTAAGGCACAAGCGTGCCTTGCGGCTTTCGATTCGCCACTCTTTCACGAACCGTGACATACTCGTCCTTAATTTTCTGCACATACTCATCACGCAACTCGTCTGACAATAACGCCGACGCGACCCCAACGGCACGCGAAGCATCGGGCACGTATACAACCTGATTGCGATGATACTGCGGCTCGATCTTGACGGCCGTGTGTGCTTTCGATGTGGTGGCCCCTCCGATCAGGAGTGGCAGGTCCATCCCCTGGCGTTCCATCTCACTGGCCACCGTGACCATTTCATCCAGCGACGGGGTGATCAGCCCCGACAGACCGATGATGTCGCACTTCTTTTCACGGGCCGTTTTCAAAATTGTCTCACAGGGAACCATCACGCCGAGATCAATCACCTCATAGTTATTACACTGTAAAACGACTCCGACAATATTCTTGCCGATGTCGTGCACATCACCTTTCACGGTCGCCATCAGAATGCGACCGTTGGGTTTGCTCGCTTCTGTTTTGGCTGCTTCAATAAATGGCTGCAGGTAGGCGACAGCCTGTTTCATGACGCGTGCCGATTTCACAACCTGAGGCAGGAACATCTTGCCCGCGCCGAACAGATCGCCAACCACATTCATGCCGTCCATCAACGGACCTTCAATCACATCCAGCGGACGGCTCATTTCCTGCCGCGCCAGTTCTGCGTCTTCCACGATATACGTCGAAATCCCTCTGACCAGTGCGTGCTCAATCCGTTTTTGAACCGGCAACTCGCGCCAGGAAAGATCTTCCTGTTTGCCCGAAGTCGTCGAACCATCTCCACGGTAGCGTTCTGCGATTTCCAGCAGTGCTTCTGTGCCTTCAGGAGTCCGGTTCAGAATGACATCTTCCACCCGGTCTTTGAGCTCAGCAGGCAGATCGTCGTAAACGGCCAACTGGCTGGCGTTCACAATGCCCATATTCATGCCCGCTTGAATGGCATAATAGAGAAAGACGGAATGAATGGCTTCGCGAACTGCATTGTTTCCCCGGAAAGAGAAGGACACGTTAGAGACCCCGCCTGAAACACTGGCGTGTGGCAGGTTCTGGCGGATCCAGGCGGTCGCTTCAATAAAATCGACCGCGTAGTTGTTGTGTTCTTCAATACCCGTGGCGACAGCGAAAATATTCGGGTCGAAAATAATATCCTGGGGCGGAAAATCCAGACGATCAAGGAGCAGCCGGTAAGAGCGTTCGCAGATCTCGATTTTTCGTTTTTTCGTATCCGCCTGCCCTTCCTCATCAAATGCCATTACCACCACAGCGGCTCCGTAAAGCTGGCACAGGCGGGCCTTCTCCAGAAACTCCGTTTCGCCTTCTTTCAGGCTGATGGAGTTTACAATGGGCTTGCCCTGAATACATTTGAGCCCTTCTTCGATGACATGCCACTTGGACGAATCGACCATTACGGGGACACGTGCGATATCCGGTTCGGTTGCGACCAGATTCAGGAAAGTCGTCATGGCGGCGACAGCATCGAGCATGCCTTCATCCATATTGACGTCCATCACATCGGCGCCGTTTTGTACCTGTTGCAGTGCGACTTCGAGGGCAGTGTCGTATTTATCTTCTTTAATCAGCTTTTTGAAACGGGCAGAACCGGTGACGTTACACCGTTCGCCGACGTTTACAAACAGGCTGTCTTTTGTGATATTGAACGGCTCAAGACCGGAAAGTCGCAATGCGGGTTCAATCTCCGGTATTTTGCGTGGAGTATGCTTCTCCATCGCTTTCGCGATCGCCTTGATATGCGCGGGCGTAGTCCCGCAGCATCCGCCCAGAATATTAATAAAACCGCTCTTCGCAAATTCATCGACAATCTCTGCCATCTCGGCAGCCGACTGATCATACTCGCCAAATTCATTAGGCAGACCTGCGTTGGGGTGAGCCGACACGTAAGTATCTGACACACGTGACAACTCTTGAACGTACTGCCGTAACTCTTTGGCTCCCAGCGCACAGTTCAGACCGATGGAGAATGGCCTGGCATGCGACAGTGAATTCCAGAAGGCTTCCGTCGTCTGTCCCGACAACGTACGGCCCGATGCGTCGGTAATCGTGCCGGAAATCATGATCGGGAGTTCGATATTTTCACGATGAAAATAAGTCCGCACGGCGAACACGGCAGCCTTGGCGTTTAACGTGTCAAAGATCGTCTCAATCAGCAGCAGATCGACGCCCCCCTGCACCAGCCCGTCGATTGATTCCAGATAATTTTCGACCAGTTCATCATAGGTGACATTCCGCGCGCCCGGATCATTGACGTCAGGCGAAATCGAACAGGTGCGGCTGGTGGGCCCTAGAACACCGGCGACCCAGCGCGGTTTGTCCGGTGTGAGGGCCGTGATTTCGTCCGCCACAGCGCGTGCGAGTTGTGCCGAGGTCAAGTTCAGCTCGTGAACCAGCGACTCCATCTGATAATCGCTCTGAGACAGGCGGGTTCCATTGAATGTGTTCGTTTCCAGAATATCCGCGC
>NZ_CALFPF010000651.1 GCF_937919775.1 uncultured Gimesia sp. | reverse complement strand
AAAATCGATGGCGACAATCGGGGGATCATTCACCGGATCGAGCAGTTCGCGAAAGCTGCTGACCGAAGCAAAGAACAGCGGGCCGTGCAACTGGTACACTTTTTTGTCATCATCTTCAAAATGAATATCAGCCATCATATGTGTCGCGTGATGCCAGGCAAAAATCAAGGCTTGCACGATGATTCCCAGCAGTACCGCGACAGCCAGATTATGGAACAGGACCGTATAACCCGCTACCAGAACCATCACCAGTACATCGCTTTTAGGCACTTTATTCCAGGTATGCAGCGTGCTCCATTCAAACGTGCCGATCACCACCATAAACATCACTCCCACCAGAGCCGCCATCGGCACCATCGAGATCACCGGTTTCAACAATACGACCAGTGTCATTAATCCCACGGCTCCGACAACCCCGGAAAGACGTCCACGCCCCCCGGAATTCACATTGATCAGTGACTGTCCGATCATCGCACAACCACCCATGCCGCCAAACAGACCACAGACAATATTCGCCGCGCCCTGGCCGATGCATTCGCGGTTACCGCTGCCACGAGTTTCGGTAATCTCATCAATTAACGTGAGTGTCATCAGCGATTCAATCAAACCCACGCCCGCCAGAATCAGCGAAAAGGGGAGAATGATCATCAGCGTGCCCCACGTAAAAGGCGCGAGGACATAGCGTGAGTCAAGAAAGAACAGCATCGGCAACGGCTCTGCGGTCGCTTTCACAGAAGCGACTGCGGACGCAACTTGTGCTTCACTTAACACCGAAACATCAACGGCTTTGTTCTGGTCAACTTGAGTTGCAGCTCCGTCCTGAACTTCCACTGCGACAGCGGCATCCTTGACAGCGTTGGCTTTCAGATTATTCATCATCAGGTCGTCCACCGTTTGAACGACATTGGCCTGTCCTGTAGGAGTCCAGCTCTCAGGGGCAAACTTGTTAATCCCGACGGCGATCATAGAGACCAAGATAATTGCGGCCAGCGAACTGGGCACCGCTTTTGTCAGTTTCGGAAGTAAGACAATAATCGACATCGTCAACGCGACGAGGCAGAGCATAATCGTCATCGAAGTCCCCGGCAGAAACGTCATCGTTCCGTCGATACCCAGCGTTTTGAAACTGCCAATCTGGGCCAGACCAATCACAATCGCCAGACCGTTTACAAATCCCAGCATCACCGAATGCGGGACCAGACGGATCAGTTTTCCCAGCCGCAGTACACCCACGGTAATTTGCAGCAGGCCGCATAGAATGACAGCCGGAAACAGATATTCGACGCCGTGCATGGCAACCAGTGAAACAATCACAACCGCCATCGCACCGGTGGCTCCGGAAATCATGCCCGGTCGACCGCCGGCCAGCGCACTGATAAAACCAATAAAGAACGCGGAGTACAATCCGACCGTCGGAGGAACTCCGGCGACAAACGCAAACGCGACCGCTTCCGGCACCAGAGCCAGAGCGACAGTCAAACCCGACAAAACATCATCCTTGACCGAAGCAGTATGCTTCGAAAAATACGCTAACATTAAAACTCCAATAAATATTTTCGAATTTTGTCTGCACGGTCAGCCTGTGCGACGAACGCATTCGTCTGCAGACTCTCCATGCTGACACTGGAAAAAGGGCGCACATTGAACAAACCGCTCGAGTGCAAAAGCAGACTTGTAGTTCAGACCTGCGGTCAGGCAAATCCGGAAAGACAAGAATTCGCAACACAATCTCTTAACTGTTTTGATTCAAACAGAACCTTTCGACGATACGCAGGACCATCTCAGGGAGCGCGTTGCAGGAAACCAGGTGGGACGTTGAAGGGATCAACTGATTGAATTCAGGTGAGTAACAGCCTTCAGTTCAATCTCCATGTCCCATTTTTAGTCGATCTCCACAGGCTTCACAAGCGCGATTCTTGAAGATCTGTCGATTTTATGGCACTTTCACGCGATATTCACAAGAATCATGCTGCCATTCAAGTGGCTCCAGTCAGAAAACACATGACTGTTACAACTGGCTTCTTTTCGCTCCGCATGACGCGTGATACGATTTTGTTGTACTGTACGCCTGGGTTGGCGAGGGGCGCTGATAAAATTCGAAATTGCCCCCAGAATCCAACCACCACCTCCAGCCCCAATGATTCGTAGTGCGCGGACCCATGTGTCCGCCCGCTTTCTCTCAGATCATCGATCCGCCTGATCTTCCAGCATCCGGCGGGATTCCTGCATCGCCGATTCCCACTTCCCCTCCTGCGCCTGCTTTATAATTCCGCTCAACCAGTCCGCCTCGCTCGCGCTGATCTCTTTGTTCTCCAG
>NZ_CALFPF010000650.1 GCF_937919775.1 uncultured Gimesia sp. | reverse complement strand
AGAAGTCGAACTTAGTTTCAGTGGTGATGTGAAACCATCCACAATTGATAATTACCTGAAAGAAGCCATTGCCAAGGTCAAGAATGCGGATGAGACTGCGAAATACGAGCGTATCCCTGAATTTCAGTTGAAGGGAGCCACTGCCGGTAAGGAAGAAGAGTCCGCTGCTGAATCAACTCGATATAAAAAGATGACCATGCAGGCCGGACCAGACCTGCTGGTTGACGATTTAAAAACTGCATTAACGACCATGCAGGAAGTCATGGCGACCACTGCGATTCTCGACGAAGTCAACAGCTTTGACAGCTCGGTCGCCAGTGAAATGCAGGAATCGGCTTTGATGGCCATGTTGATCAGTTTGATCGCGATTGTGGCTTATGTCTGGTTTCGATTCCAGAGAATTACTTTTGGTCTGGCAGCGGTTGCCGCGTTAATCCATGACGTGCTTGTTGTGCTGGGATTAGTTGCATTAGGCGCGTATTTGAGTCATACCTCATTAGGGCTACTATTAGGGTTGAATGATTTCAAAATCAACCTGCCCATGATCGCCGCCTTCCTGACGATCGTCGGTTATTCATTGAATGATACCATTGTCGTTTTTGACCGAATTCGAGAAGTGCGTGGCAAGAACCCTGCTCTGACCACTACGATGGTCAATGAGAGTTTGAATCAAACGTTATCACGTACTTTGCTGACTTCATTCACGACATTGATCGTCGTCCTGATCCTGTATGCCATTGGTGGTGAAGGTATCCACGGCTTTGCTTACTGTCTGGTTCTGGGTGTGATTGTTGGTACTTACAGTTCGATCTATATCGCCAGCCCCGTTCTGCTCTGGTTGATGAATCGTCCAGGAAGTGCAACAGCACGTGCTACTCAGCAGACGGAACGACAGGCAAGTGTCACCAGAACATAAGCTGGATTTATCACTGGCTAGAAGTTGATTCGAAACAGAATTATTTTAAAAGGGGCTGATTTCCGGATCGGCCCCTTTTTGCGTCAAAGCCCAGGGGTAAGTTCATTGCTTCTGTGAAGATTGCGGGTGCGATCTTCGATAGCCAGGTTACTCTGGTTACCTGTAGCATGCTGAAACTCAGCGGACTTTTTCGCCTTCAATGAAAACCGCTTCGACAGAACCGGGGAACGTGATTCCCTCAAAAGGAGACCAGCCACATTTGGTTTTCAGATCTTCTCGTCTGATTGTGACGGGTTGTTTCATATTCAGAACCGTCAGACTGGCCGTGTATCCGGGTTCAATTCTGCCGAACTTCTTTGGTGAAACATAAGGGTTTACGAAATCTCCCGGATTTTCAGAGCAAAAGCGTGCTGCCTGTTCCGGCGTAAATTTCTGGTCCAGAATCAACCAGGTGACAAAAGCGCCATACGTATCCAGGTGCGGCTGTCCGGAAATCCCCTGTTCGTTTTCTTCCAGCGTGTGAGGCGCATGGTCGGTGGCAAGATAATCCAGGGTACCCTCACGCAGTGCATCCAGCATCGCCTTGCGATCTGCAATGGTGCGTAAAGGCGGATTCATTTGCATTTTTCCACGGTTTTGATCTGTCAGATCAGACTGATCAAAATATAAATGATGCGGAGTGACTTCGCAGGTGACCTTCACGCCTCGGCTTCTGGCTTCCCGAATGAGCGGTAATCCTTCGCCCACCGAGTAATGACAGAGTTTGCCTTTGAGCTCGTATTTCTCGATCATCTGGAGCGCAAAACGTGTAGCCGAGATCTCACATTCTGCCGGCCTTTTCTCTTCATGAGTCATTGCAGCGGCATGTTGTTCGAGCAGTACAGGATCCTCACAGTGAAAGCTCACATCACAGCCACGATAGCGGGAGAGCGTTTCGTCGAGCTGCTCAAGCGTTTTGAAAAAAAGATCGCCTACGCTGGGACCCATATAGGCTTTATAGGGGACTGCGAATGAAAGCGGGTTTGTACCCGGGCCGATTCCAGCATACAGAGTGAAGTGAACGGCCGGGTTACGTTTTTTCAGATGCTGAGTTTTTTCCTGGTAACTCTCGTCCGTGATTGGGGGGACGGGGTTGTTCGGCATGTCAGCAACATGCACGACTCCCCCATTAATCGCAGCTGCGCCCGCGGTACAAAAATCTTCTTTATAGGTCTGAGACTCACCTACGTCATCACGGGCATGAATATGGATATCACCCATGCCAGCAAAGATGAAACAGTCTCCAGAAAAAGAATAATCCGCTTCACCCAGGTTGGGGCCTACTTCGACAATATAAGCACCTTCAACACGAATCTGGCTGTTCAAAGTGCCTGAAGAACTTGCAAGAGTTCCTTGTATGATCATCGGATTGAAGTCATTCCGTTTCTGCTAAGGTAGTGCTGCGAGCGTTAGTTAAAACCGGTTACCAGCCGACAGACATATTCGTTTCGATTGCCAGTTGGGCTTCGTGCAGGTCGGCCCCGGTATCTCGCATATAAAGCCTGATGGCGTGAACTTTGTCGCCCGAGGCACGGAACAGGCACTCACGAGCCATATCGCAGGGTTCTGTATGCCCTTCAATGCCCAGTAGACGCTTTGAGATGACCCACATATCACGAGGACGACGAGTGACCCGCAGGATCTCGTCTTCAGGATAATTCTCCTGAGCAGCATTT
>NZ_CALFPF010000649.1 GCF_937919775.1 uncultured Gimesia sp. | reverse complement strand
AGTCAGTACGTAAGCCTGATCATCTATGCGTAATAACATGACTAAGGCATGCAAACGATGATTTCCATAACAAACTCCCTTAGTAGGTTGCTGCCGCATAATTCGATCTGCGATGAGATCAAAATTGACGAATTGTCCTTCCGAAGTCATCCAGTCATGCGGATCTTGCAGATACAGGGCAAATACAAGAGTGGACCACTCATATTCTAACTGATTGAGACTGAATGATCTCAACGTCTCCTGAATCATTGCTGCCAGCGTAGTTTCTCCCTTTGATGTCACAACCGGGTAGTCGACGGGAGTCCCCACCTCGGCCAGAGATGCTAAGGTATGATCTTCATGGCTCGAAGTGGCTAATCCTTGCTGCACACGCGGCCTGATTCCGAATTCGTTCTGAACGAGCAGAGGTTTGGTTTCTGCCCCCCATACTTGACCAAATCGTCGATGGTCAAGCAAAATATCGCGCATTTCTATCCCGGAAAGAGACTTCGGATCATCAAAGGTCGCCTCGATCCCCCAAAAACGTAACGCATGATCCACATAGTTAATCTGAGGCGAATTTCCACGAAACTGAGGACGCAACCGATAAAGCACACGTGCCAGATCCTCATCAGAGACGATTTGGGGACGATCGTAGAGCGGAGCGACCTGCAGGGGATTCAGTCGCAATTTGGGTAGCTGCTTCTGATCTTCCCATGTATGAAACCGGACGGCCCCCCAACAGATTGCAGCACTGACCAGGAGAATATGAAAACTGAGAAATCCTGCCACTCTCAACTTTGTTCTAAACGGCGTTATCGTCTGCATTATGGCTGCACCTCTTGATCAGCTTCGACTTGATCAGCTTCGACTTGATCTGCTTCCAATTGATCCGATTCGATCGCTTTTACTTCCTGCTTTGATCCTGTCTTTTTTGCAGCAGAAATCAGCTCTGGTTCGCGTGAAACGACCACACTGAGGTCATCCTCATACACAACCTTAAATCCTTTTAACCTGCGAACTTCTTCATCCAGTTTGACCTGCTTTTCCTTATGTACGACGAACGTTGAGACATTGTACTTTTCCGCAACAGACTGCCAGCCCCGACTTGCCCTGGCAATTCCCAGGTAATCCTTCCAGACACGGGGAGGGGCAAGATGCACGGCATTCGTCGTCATAAAAACGTTCATGCCAGCAGGCCCATCCCAAACCAGCCAGTCACCCCACCATTGGGGATTCCAGACCTGACCTTCAGGAGGGTGCGCCTTTAAAAATTCCGTTAGCTTTCTGGGAGTTCCCTCACTGTAAACTTTGTCCAACTGGCGAGGTGTACCACCGAATAAGGGAGTGGTAATATTTGAAAAAGCGAATCCAAACCAAAGGATTAATACGCAAAATGCCGTAATTACAGGTGATTTTTTAGCCCAAAACGGTATTTTTTGCGGTGAATCGATTTCCACTCCCCGACTCTCCCGTCCCATTCTTGGCAGTACATTCGCCAGATGGGGAACCATTGCATAAACAAAAACAACCGAAAACCAGCCAATCATTCGCACGCCGACAATCACGGCCAATGACAACAACCCCACTCGTAACACATCTGCCGTCCGCACCCGTTCCCGACTATGTCGATAAAGCACCAGCATCAACACCCAGGCAACACTAAACCAGATTCCCTCCGCATCTCGAAATTCCAATGGTTCCCACTCTAAAACATCTTTCAAGTTCGGATTTCGCGGAAAGGTGAGTGAGTTAATAAATAAATCAATGTGATACGGATTGAGCAGTGCTCCACATACCGAAAGTTCGGTGACAACCAACCAGCGCCTGACCCATTTGTCGGTACAAATTTGAACCAGACTGCGGGTTCTCCAGCCGACTTCAATGACTCTTCCCAGGAATTGCAGGCCAAGGATCGCCAGCCCGACCACAAAGGAACCATGCAGGTTGGCCCAGGCCAGAAATACCAGGGGAATTCCGAGATAAAGCGAAAACAACAGCGCCACAGGCGTTTTTCGTCCCTGTTTCAGAGGGTTTTTAAGCTCATCTGTCTGCAACAGGCCTGATTTGAAAACGTCGTACTTTTCCGACCAGGCCATAATGACGAGCAGGATGGCCACACATAAACTCCCAAAAATTTCCGGTCTGATGATGGCAATACGACTCGAAGCGATGACCACCAGCAGAAAAGAAGCAAGCGTACTCACACCAACCCTGCCGGATTTGAGATAGAAGGCGAACCAGAACAGGACATGTGTCGTGAAGACGGTCAAAGCAAAAATATGCGATAAACCCCGTACTCCCAGAACGCCATTGACTTTGGCAAAAATAATCTGTGACAGCCAGGCCGCATCGATGCAGGGGACTCCCGCTGCCAGCGAAAGAAAGGGATCGTACTCTGGCAAAGACTGATTCGCCATCATCCAGTCACCATAGGAAACATGACCCCAGATGTCTGAATAAAAGATATGGACATTACCGAAATAGAAAAACAGGACGGCAAACCAGAGGCACGTGATTAAATGTGGCCAGCCCAGCGAAAGCGTTTCTCGATAAGAATGCTGTTTATCCACCGGAGTCAAAGACTCGACTGTACCAGGATGGGAATCGACCGACATAACGCCTTCCACTCATGAAACGAACGTAAGTTCTTATGCTACGCGAAAAATTCAGGTTCTTTTGGATCCATCCCGTTCAGATCCTGAAAGATTCCCGCAAACAATGTTCCAAAGACATTTAGTCTGGAGGGGTAGAGAGACAGACCGAGACACCTCAGCTAAGAAATCTGATCAAACTGTAAAGCAAAGCCGTTTTAAACCGGAAACACAGGCTCTGAACACGTTTTGCCTTCCGGTGTCTTCAGACCTGAATCCCACGACGAGCCAGTTGTCCCATCAGCGTTTCCGTATCTGTAAAGACTTCCCCCTGAATTCCGAGCTTTTTCGCTTCCCGGATGTAATCGGGAATATCATCTGTATAAAACGCCTCTTCAGGAGCACACTGAATTTTCTTCAGGGCACACTCAAAAATACCGGGCTCCGGTTTAATCGCACCCGCTGCGTAAGACGTCACATAATCATCAAATCGCTGCAACACATCATATTGGTTCCAGACAAATTCAAAGTGTGAAATACAGGTATTGGACAATAAAACCAGACGGTAGCCGCCAGCCTTTAACGAATCCAATACGGGAAGAATGGAAGTATTCAGCTCAAATATATCTGAACCGGCAACCAGCAACGCTTCGAAATCGACTGATTGTCCTACTGCTTGCTCAAACCGCTGGTGGAACTCAGCAGGAGTCAGTTTTCCCCGTTCATACTCCCACTGCATCCCGGAATCAATCAGCAGACTCCGGATTTCAGTCTGGGTCTGGCCACAAAGGAGCCCCATTTGTTCACACATTTTATCGTGTGAAAAAAAAGCCAGGACATTCCCCATATCGAATAGAAATGTACGAATCAAAACTCAGGTCCCTCGGAAATGGCTCGGTGACTACCCCCCTCTAGATCAGGCGAGTTGTATGCTACTGTATTTCAAATCACAAGTCATACCGATAAGGCTTCTTAGAGCAATTTCAGCTCAATCGGCAATAAATCACTCACTCGGGAACAAGAGAATACACCTCTTATTGACGCTATGGGAATATTTTCTTAAATTGCAGGTAGATAAGAACTTGATGAGAGCTATTTCCTAGCGCAGTTCTTATCACACCGCATATACAGGTCGAATGATGTTTCTGTGCCGTAAATCAAGCCTGTTTTGCTCAGTTCGTGGAGAGAATCGATGGATTTTGAAAATCAGTCTTCCTACCCCTCGGGGGAACCAGGCCAAGAGTGGCCCTGCCTGCGTCAATTCTGTGTGTTTATGGAAAACCGCGTCGGTTATCTCCATCAATTATTGAAACTGCTCGAAAAATTCGATCTCCGAATCATCGCCTTGAGCACAGTAGACTCAGTTGATGTGGCTATGACGCGCATTGTGCTCGACAATTACGAACGTGCTCGTGAAATTTTTGAGCTGTCGAATTACACGATTTTCGAAAAAGAGCTGATCGGCGTTGAACTCCCCGATGACACTCAGCCTTACATGAAAATCTGTCTCTCGCTGCTTCAGGCAGAGGTTAATATCGATTACACTTATCCGCTGCTTTACCGGAGACATGGTAGAGGAGCCATTGCCTTGTGTGTGGACGATATCGATCTCGGCATCAGAACTCTAAGAGAGCAGGGACACCGGATCATTACCGAGAAAGATCTCAAAGACGACGACGAATATATTTAATCAGACGATCAATCACGTTTGTGATATCGTCTGAGATTTTCCTGATTTCGCTGCATCATAAAATGCGTAAATCGTTCGAATGATTCGCAAACTCTCTCTGCTCGTCAGTAAAGGGTCCCCGTTACCGGCTGCAGCCTGAACCGCTTTGCGCACGGCTGGCGTGTATCCGCGCGGCTCAACAGATTGATCAAATCGATATTTCTTTCCATTGTGGTTGATCGTCCATTCCAGGGGACGCTCCTCAAAAGGCAGCATTTCCAGCCAGCCTTTACTGCCCCAGATCTTGATCATGGACTGATATCCCCGGTTCATAAAATAGCCCGATGTCAAGGTCCCCAGAAAACCTGCTTCGTAGCGAAAGGCCAAGGCTGCTGAGTCTTCGACGTTCATTGGCTGTCCACCCACTACCGCAGTAAAACCCGAGACCTCGGTAATCGAACAGTCTGTCAGATACATCGACAAATCCAGCCAGTGAATTCCCAGCCAGGACAAAAATCCGCCGCCCGCTCGATCTTTGTAAGCATACCAGCTTTTGTGATAAGCAGGATTCGCCAATCGGGTCTGGTCAGCCAGCAGTGTCATTTCCACTCCGTAGATCTTTCCAATGCTCCCTTCCCGGATCAATGACTTCGCAAACTGGATTTCCGGATTCATCCGATTCGCAAGCGCCAGTGATAAATGCAAATGTTTACTTTCGGCTTTTTGAACCAATGGCTCAAATTGGGGCACACTCAGACAAGCTGGCTTTTCCGCAAAGACATGACATCCCTGTTCTAAAGCCAGGTCGATGGATTGAGGTGCCTGTCTGGCTTCCATTGTCACCAGAGCCAGATCAGGTTTCACATTCTGAAACAAGGTTTCTGATTTCTGATACACCCGGTTTAACTTGGAACCCAGCAGGTTTTGAGCTGATTCGACCTGTTGCTGACTCGGATCAGACAGAAACACATCCTTGACTTCATCAATCTCTTTCAAAGCAAAGAAGTAGGCGCTTAAATGTGCCCCCGTCTCATTTGTCAGTACTGCAACAGAAATTTGCTTCTTCATTTTCAGTCTCCTACAGCCATTTCTCTCTTTGCTGTATCAGGGTCGAGG
>NZ_CALFPF010000648.1 GCF_937919775.1 uncultured Gimesia sp. | reverse complement strand
GTTTGAGCAAGCAGTATAACCTAAACCCAGCGCCCACTATTTCTGGGGAACTTCACAACAAGCTTTACAACCATTGATCAACAATAACCTTACGATCATCGTACTGCGGAATCATAATCCGCGTGTCGGGGGTTCGAATCCCTCCACCGCTACTCGTGTCACTTGATGGCACATCGAGACAAACAAAAACGCCTGCATCCTCTAAGTTGGGATGCAGGCGTTTTGTATTGGGACGGTCACTCATCTTTCAAATCAGCAGTAAACTGAAATGCCCCTTTAATCGAATCTAGAAGATCATCTATAATACAGGCTTCTGGACAGTGATTATCGGCAATGGTTTAGCCCTCATTGCAATACTGGCATGGCTGTGAAAGCAAGGTTCGCCGCGTGCCTGCTGTTGGTTCTTTGCAGGAAAACCTTCGATGCAATTTTCGATTGATATTGGTCGCGAACAAAATTTGTCTATCGAATTTAAACGGAACTGGTTTACCGGCAGGACCACAATCATCATCGATGGAAATGAAAAGACTTTAAAGGATCCTTATTCGTTCTCCACTCATTTCGATTTTGAATTCACAAAACGCTGGGATTTTTTGATCGAGATCCCCGAGCCTGCCAAACTGGTCGTCGAACAAATCCGGCCTGTCTTTTTTGGAGGGTTACAACCACATCGCTACAATGTCTACCTGGATGATTCACTGGTCCTGGAGAAATGCGGCTATTAGCGTTTGTGTCTCTCTTTCATCAGTCAGGAATCATAGAGCTGCTAATCAAGTCGCCGGCGGAGACACACAGTCCGGGACATCCACGCCCCAGAGGACTACCAGGTTTGACAGCTGATATGCGAAACTGAGCCGTTTTTCCCATGACTCACCTACAAAAGATCCTGTTAAACGAACAATAATCTGGGCAATTTATAGCGATTACACGATTTACTTCACTCCAAGTCCTTGGTACAGTGATTTCAGTTCTCTGATTCCTGCAATCAGCCTGAATGCGGCTCCTGCCAAGAAATAATCCCATAATTATCGTTATCAACCCGGAGTTCACTATATCATGGGCCTTTATTGTCGTCTGACGTGCTTGATCTTCCTCGTATCCTGCATCAGCTTTCTCGCTGGCTGCAGCAATGCGCCCCAGGCGGAATCAAACGCCGACTCGACAACAACCTCAATCGACACACGCGAGTTGGAATCTCCCGAAGAACTACTCAAAAAAGTTGAGCAGGCCATCGAACTTGCACGGAAGCAATACCATCTGGAGTCAGACAAGCACTCTCCCTGGGAGATTTATCATGGCATGCTGGCATTCCGGAAAGACTATGAGATCAGGAAAGAGGGCAAAGACGTCAACGCGCTGGAATGGATCTCATCGGGTATTTACTTCGACAAAGAACCCTGGTTCCAGAAAACGGAATTTGGCGGCCAGGCGCATCCTTATACCAAGTCGAATGCCTTCGAAGGGCATAAAAATCAGTCGCTGGCCATTCTGGCAATGGCTGATGTCCCACTGGATCACAAGTTCCAGACACCCGACGGCCCGATTACCGTCGCCGACATCGTCCACAACGCCCAAAAGGAAATCCAGGAGAACGAGGAAGTAACCTGGTCTCTCTGGGGGCTCGTGCATTACTTGGGTCCCGATGCCGCCTGGCAGGACAAAAAAGGGGAAGAGTGGAATATGGAAGACCTGGTCTACATGCAAAACCAGACGCTCTCCAACGACTCCGCCTGCGGGGGAACACATGCATTATTCGCTCTGGCCTACGCCAGAAATACGTACCGCAATTCAGGACAGCGGCTGCGAGGTTACTGGCTGGAAGCCGATCAGAAAATCCAGCGTCACATCGAAGAAGCCCGCGCGATGCAGAACTTTGACGGTTCTTTTTCTTACGATTATTTCTTCCAGAAAAGTGCCAGTGAGAATTTCCAGGAACGCCTGGAAACGACAGGCCATACCCTGGAATTTTTAATGATGGCATTGCCCGATGATCGTCTGAACGAAGACTGGGTTCGTAAAGCGATCTCGTTACTGGCCAACGATCTGATCGAAAACAAGGACGAGCAGGTTGATTATTCAGCTCTGTACCATGCCATTGATGGCCTGGTCATATATCGCGACCGCATGTCTCCCGATCGTTCTGCACAACTGGGTGGCAAAAAGTTTGCTGCCGCGAACAGTACTAAAACCGAGGTCAAAGTTCTGAAACCAGTTCTGCCTCCTGCTCCTGCCAAAACAGCAACGCCTCCTGCCCCTCAATAATTGTGAGCAGGAGACTGCAGTCGAATCGTCAAGAAACAGCTTAGGCTTTCGGCGTGGTCGTATCTGTTGATCCCGGTCCGCCGGAAGTGAAGCCGCTACCGATATTCATCAGAAAAAACCCGGTCAGCAGAAAGTCGACTCCCACCAGTGTGCCCACGGCCCACAAGCCGGAGAGAGGCCACTGACTCCAGATCAGACCGCCCAGCAGCAGAGAAATCACGCCGCTGAAAAGAATACTGTTGCGTCCACTATTCGGCTGAACTCCGAAGGCCATGGCAATTTTCCAGGCTCCCTCGAAGATGAAAAACATCGCCATCAACATCGTCAGAAATTCCAAACCGAAAATCGGATGACTGATCACGCCGATTCCTCCGAGCATCATCAGCGCCCCTAATAAAATGTGCTGCGTTTTTCCCGGCACATCATGCACCTGCGATCCTTGAAGCACATACAGAATGCCTCCCAGGAGTAACAGAAAGCCGATGACAAACACAACCGCGGTCCCCGCGACAAACGGTGTGATCAGCGAAATGACTCCAATCACGCACAGGATGATTCCGGTTAATTTAAAGTCTTTCGGGGAAGGCAGGGGAGCATCAGTCATCAATTTATCTCGCTTCATGAAGAGGTAAAAAAGTATGTGAAGTCAGGCAGTCCATATCATTCGTTGCAACGTATGGTGCCTTTGTGAAGCCAGGGGTTGTCCATTGCCTCGAAAGAATTTCGTTTGTCAGAAAGAGTATCGAAAAGCAGATTAACAACTGTCACTCACATTAAACAGGTCCAGATAAACCGAGTGCACAAAATACACATACTGATATTTGCGAGCCACAATCTCAGTTATGAACCGCTGTTATTTTTTTCTGCCTATAACATTTGCAGGAATGTTCGATCTCACACCAACTCTCTCTTCACAATACATTCTCGGTTGCTCGAATCAACCTGCTTCAGAAAAAATGATCAGTTACTTTTCGAAGTCAGATTTCACAAAACATGGACGTAATGGACTACTCGACTCTCATAATTGGCACACCACTTGCTTATTAAATGTTGTTATTTAATTCCCATGTCGTTTCGGAAGCAAGGCCGCGTTTTCTATCAAGTCTTGATTTCCGAACGAATCGCTCTTTGTACATGGGGCTTCTGTTGCAGTATTTTTCATTTTTTACCAGGAGAATCCGGTGTTCAA
>NZ_CALFPF010000647.1 GCF_937919775.1 uncultured Gimesia sp. | reverse complement strand
AAACTGTTAATATATAAGGAGATAAAAAAAGTGTATTCCCGGCATTTTTTCCGGACCGGGCACATTCGAACCAAAGGGGGGATGAGGTCAAATCGCAACGCGCACGAGGGAAGAACGAACTATAAATACGTAAACTGTTTTGAAATCTACAGTTAACGTGTGGTTGCCTCAAAACAACATGGTGAGAATCATCAACGTGAAAATGCGGGCTCAAGAAATATGTGCCGGAAATCAGGAGGGAAGTGTGCCGAACCGAAAAACGCTCTTCACTTAAAATGGAGTTCCTGATATGAACCGCAGCTCAAATCAGGGGGTGTTATTCAGAAATTACTGGGAAGGGAATCCCAATGCGTAAACTATTACACCTTGCAATTTGCTGTTCCATCTTATGTGTCCTGACCTGCACAGGCTGTCAGATGGGAAGTGACGGACCTATCACGAAAACACTCGGTTTTCGTGATGTTCCCAAACAGAGTGAGCCTCCGATCGAAACAGAAGACGAAATCGAAAGTCACGCATCAAATGCAACAGCAGATGAGTAAATCAGTAGTCTATTGGGGTTAAACGCCCCGGAGCAGAAAAAAACCAATGAGGGGCTTTGATCTGCAGAAATTGAGCAATCTCTCAGACTGAGTTAGCCGATGACGTAATGTGTTACGATCTCGCAACGGGCTTGCACCACCGTGATTGATAGAGTTTCACGGAAATGCAAGTGAGATAAAATAGCGAAATCAAGAATCGATTTGACTTGGACAAGGATGGAAAAAGTCAACAAATGAACGGGCTGCGATTAATTTGGATTCTCTGCATTAGTACACTTCTGCTTGGCACGCAGACAGGGTGTCAGGGATTTGCCAATAAAATGTTCCAGATGGACAGTAACAACCGCTCTCCTTTTTTTGGTCTGGAATTTTATACAAAAAAAGAGAAACCCGCCACGATTCAAAATGTCTCTCAGCAGCAACCGGTGGAACTGGAGCCGGTCATTCTGCAGGCCAAATCTGAAGAACCTTCGCGTTTTTCGCGCTTCCCCAAATGGCTGAACCCGATGTCGAAAAAATCGCAGTCAGAAGAGCGAATCCCCCTGCCTCGCACCGATTTGTCAAAAACCGAAGTGATCCTGGAAGAGCCGGCTGAAAAAGCAACGGTGAGCGACCTGGGTTCATCACTCGAAGATTTTTGAGCAACGCCACTATTGAGCTGATTTCATTGAATCCCGCAGCGGTAAACTCAGGGGCTGGATTTCTGTTTGCGGCGTGCTTCCGCTTTTTGTTTTGCTTCCGCGATGAACGTTTCGGGATCTTCTTCAAACGCCTGTTTGCAGCCACTGCAGCAGACATAATAGTTTTTGCCCTGATAACTGACCTGGATCGTGCCAGCACCTCCCGTCACGATGCATTCGGGGCCACCACTTCCCGACTCGGCGAGTTTTGTCCCTGCTCTGGTGTAACCGACTTCAGCTAAACGGTAATAAAACGACTGCCCCTGATTGCGTTGTTCGAAGAGTACCAGCGTCCGTTTTTCATTGAGACGACGAATGGAAATGCGATAGACGGCACCGCTCTGATCGGGCTGTGATTCTAAAATCAGCGTGTCTTTGCTCAAGCTGCCGGTGTAAGACCGCGTTGTCCCATCCGGGAGCACGGCGGACAACAAATAGGTTTTCTTCTGCGGATCATACGACAGCAAAGCCGACTTGAGAAATTTGCCGTCCGTAATCTGGTAGTCAATACTGGTGGAGTTCGGGCTGAATTTCCAGACCCACTCTGCTTTTTCCGACCAGGCTCCCTGACGGGAATTGCGTTTGATCATCCCCACGCCGCGCCAGCCACCAATCAGCGAATTGAACTCGGCTAATCCCTGTTTGGCCGCTTCACGGTCCGTTGCGCCGGCAGCAGTCGCGCTCGACTGCGGTTCCCCCTGTGCACCAGTCGACAGCACCAGGAGAGCACAGACAGAACAGAGACAAACAACTGATTGGATTGAAATTCGCATCAGAAAGATTCCCGAATGGACAGGCAATAACGGTTCCGCTGAGAGAATAAACACATGAAAACAGCAAACCGGTCGCGTTGAATGACGTTTTCCTATCCTAACACACAAAAAAACGGATGCAACGAAAGTTCAGCATGGATTCAGCTCCGAGGGCCGGGTGACATCGGGTACAATCGTGTTTTGTGTTTCCTGCTGTTGAAGAAACGGGCTCCGTTTTTTACGACACGGTTATGGTTCAAGTATCTCAAGTTGTGGCAAAAATTTGACATTTCAGGCGCAAACTGATGTCCCAATCGTGACCCAACCGCACCTTCGACAGACTGATCATCCGAAACAGGTTTAGAGAGTTCACATTCAAAAACCGTAAAAACAAGGGACTTTTATCGTGACGAAATCAACAGAGTGAATCAGTTCACCAGACAGAAAGTCCCAGCACGCGCGCGACGCTAATTACGCATTTTGCGGAACGTCAGGTTCTCGTCAAGGCGAAAACTCACAGCTGAACTGAGGCTTTTTACGGAGATTCAGAAAGGAACCAATTTGTCAACCAGAGCTTCAATTTCGCCCGGGTGCACTCGGGAACAAGTTCTATTCCCGCGTGAGTTGTTTAAATTTTTCGTTCAGATCTTTGGTGATCGGTCCCGGTTTTCCATTGCCGATCGTGCGACCATCCAACGCAACTACCGGAATCACTTCGGCTGCAGAGCCCGTCAGGAAACATTCATCGGCTACGAAAATATCGTGTCGCATGAAAGACGACTGCTCTACGGCAATGCCGGATTGTTCCGCCAGTTTGATCACCGCGTTTCTGGTAATGCCTTCCAGAATTCCTGCATCGATCGGGGGCGTTTTCACAATTCCGTTTTTGATAATGAAGATGTTATCGCCCGTGCATTCCGCGACTTCGCCTTTGTGGTTCAACATCAAAGCTTCAATACAGCCGGCGTCCGTGCCTTCAATTTTGGCCATAATGTTATTCAGGTAGTTTAATGACTTCACACGCGACGACAAAGCAGCCGGATGATTTCGGATGGTGGCAGCAGTAATGATTTTCAGTCCGTCGACATAAAGTTGCGGATCGTATAACGAAATGTTATCGGCAATGATGATGACCTGGGGATTGCTGGTGCGGCGGATGTCCAGCCCCAATGAACCGGCACCGCGGGTAACGACCAGACGCACATAACCGTTTTCGATTTTGTTGGCAGCAACGGTTTCATTAATGGCTTTGATCATCTCTGGTTTTGAGAGAGGGATCTCCAGCCGAATGGCCAGGGCGCTTTCATACAAACGATCGATGTGTTCCTGCATCAGAAACACTTTATGATGATAAACCCGGATGCCTTCAAACACGCCATCGCCGTACAGCAGGCCGTGATCGAACACACTGATTTTTGCTTCTTCCTTGGGGAGCAGTTTTCCGTCAATATAGATTTGGAGCGACATTAGAATCTGGTACCATTCTCAATTTAGGCCAAGACGCGGCTGGCTGGTTTTGGCGGAATTTCAATCCTGTTTAGAAATCGGCGAAATCCATTTCAGACAGAAGAATCACGTGCAGTGGCTCATGCCATAGACACAACGCTGGCGACAGTGGTTCACGTGCTAAAGGCAGGCTTTGATCGGCTGTGACTAGGCGGGAACCGAAGCACTTTTCGACTTGCCCAGCACCTCGATCTGACCTTCCCGCAGGCGAACCGTTCGATGTGCCTGTGCAGCAATCAAATTATCGTGCGTCACCATGATGATAGTCAGCTGTTCCTGCTCATTCAAGTTGGTCAGCAGGTCCATAATTTCTTTACCGGTAGTACTATCCAAATTTCCGGTAGGTTCGTCTGCCAGCAAAATCTGCGGTTTGGCAATTAAGGCCCGGGCAATGGCGGCCCGCTGCATTTCTCCGCCGGACATTTCGGACGGACGGTGCTTAAGCCGATGGGAGAGACCGACTTTCTCAATGATCTCCAGCGCATCCTGCTTGAACTTTTTTCGCTGCTTCCAGTATTCCCAGGTGGAATAACGGATCATCAGCGGCGAGAGCACATTCTCCAGCAGATTCAGTTCGGGCAGCAGGTGATAGAACTGGAAGATAAACCCGAACACCCGGTTGCGAATCTGGTCGCGGGCATGCTCGGGTAAATCATCAATCTGCTGGCCTTCCAGATAAATTTCACCCACATCGGGAGTGTCCAGCAAACCGAACAGATGCATCAACGTACTCTTTCCTGAACCCGATTGACCGACAATCGACAGGAACTCGCCTTTGTTGACTTCGACATCGATCCCGCGCAGTACGGGAACTTTGTGCTTATCTTTGCGGTAAGCCTTTTCGACGGCAATCGCCGCTAACTGTGGTTGAGGCATGGAAATAGTCTCGGTCATGAATTCGTACTCGACAATAACGGGATAACGATGATTGCTGTTACGTTTCCTTTTTGAACGCGGTTCTTATCAGTCAGAACCTCATTCATACCGCAATGATTCTACCGGGTGAAATCGTGCTGCTTTTCGTGCGGGCAAAATACTGGCCAGCACGGCGATCACCATGGCGCCGACAGCCACCCAGAAAACCATCATCGGTTCCACGTGCGTGGCAATTTCCGGGAAATAATAAATCCGCTGATCAAAGACTTTCCGCCCTGTGACGAAAGTAATGAATTTCTCGATCTGATTGATATATTTCACGAACAGCAGTCCGACAATCACACCCACTCCACTTCCCACCAGTCCGAGCGCCAGACCGTAAGACAGGAAGATAGACATAATGCCGTTAGAGCTGGCACCCAATGCTTTCAAGATGCCGATATCGCGGGTTTTCTCGAGTGTGATCATAAAGAAGATCGCCAGGATGCCAAAACCGGCAACGGCGATGATCAAAAATAACAGCACATTCAAAATCGCAGATTCCACTTCGACGGCTGCCAGGAGCGGCCCCTGTTTGTCTTCCCAGGTACGAACGCGGAACAGATTGGCGGGCAATGCTTCTTCCAGCTTGCTGACCACCATGGCGGCGTCTTCCGGATTTTTCAGTTTGATCTGAATCGAAGTGATTGATTTTTCGCCGCTTTCGGGATCAATCATGCCTCGCATTTCCTGCAGATATTCCAGATTGCAGAATACAAGGCTGCTATCGTGCTCGCTCATTTCACTTTTGAACAGATCAACAACCGTGGCATTAAAGTGGGTCGGTTCCGGAGGCTGGCCGGCGGTAACCGTACTGATTTTGACATCATCTCCCGGTTTGACGATTTGAAACATTTTCGTTTCGCCGGTATCCGGATCTTCATACGGGAAGCTGACCAGCCCGTAACCGATATAGACGCGGCCTTTCAAAGGGCTGCCGGGATCACGTTTCTCTTCTTTGTCAAAAGACTTTCCTTCTAAACCGTCATCGAATGGATTGGCAAAATCCTTTGTTTTCACTGCGACCTGCGGTTTAGAATTGAACGGATTTTCGGGTGTCGCTTTTGATTCGAAGTCCGGTTTGGGCAGCGGTTCTTCCGACTGCGGTTCTTCAAAGGAAACCTGTTCGTGATCCTCCATCGGCGGCGGATTGTGATTCCAGCGGTCCACCATCCATTGGGCGCGAGTCGTCCACTCTTTACGATAGGCCATCGCTTCGGGCGATAATTCCCAGTCGGGGACACTCCCCTCCTTGGTATTCACCAGATATTTCGAGAGCGGACCGACGGTCGCTTTGGTCGCCGGATCGATGCCGATCAGAGTGACCGGTTTGCTCTGCCACTGTGAGCCGTATTGCACACTGAGCATGGCATAAATTTCGACGGTCGCCGTCATGCCCTCAATGTCTTTACCTACAGCACGCTGGATGCTCTCTTTAAGGTCCTGCGTGTTAGGTACACCGTCGAGTGAATTCGATTCCACGATGACATCCGCCAGGATGCCACGCAGACGGTCTCGCATATCGGTGCTGAAACCATCCATGACACTGTTGACGACGATCATCGTCGCCACGCCGAGCGTCATACTGATGATACTGGCCAGCGCAATATAACGTGTTTTTAAATATCGCAGGCATAACAGTGATTTGTACATACGGCCAATCCTTTGGCTGATTATTCTGCCGGCAATTTTGTCAACTGCCGGACACGTCCCTGGTTTACTCGTTAGTTGTCGGTTGACCTTCAGGCCTGAGTAATGGGAAGTAAATGACGTCGCGAATGCTGTGACTGTTAGTCAATAACATCACGAGACGATCAATGCCAATTCCCAGTCCCCCTGCAGGAGGCATGCCAACCTTTAACGCTTTAATAAAATCTGTATCCATTTTCGCCATCGACTCTTCATCCGACTGCCCCGTCAATTGTGTGCGGAACAACTCTTCCTGCAGCAGCGGGTCATTCAATTCCGTGTAGGCGTTTGCCAGTTCCATCCCCTGCACGAACAGCTCAAACCGTTCGGCAATGTTGGGGTCTCCCTGCTTTCGTTTGGTCAACGGGCAGATGGAGGCCGGGTAATCAATCACGAATACCGGGCCGATCAAATGCTGCTCGCAAGTGGCTTCAAACACCTCGTTCAAGACAATATCCGGGTGAATATTTTCCGTATTGATGCCATGCTGCTTTGCCACTGCGGCGACAGCAGCCGGATCGTAGGGATCACAGCCGGCATGTTCCCTGACCAGATCGTAATATTTTTTGCGTTCCCACGGGCTGCTGAAGTCGATCGTCTGATCTTCGCCCCAGGGAAGCTGCATGGTGTCGCTGATCGCTTTGACGGCATCGGTAATGATGGCTTCTGTCAAATCCATCATGGTCTCATAGTCGCCGTACGCCTGATAAATTTCGATCATCGTAAATTCAGGATTATGCGTGGCATCAATCCCTTCATTCCGGAAGACGCGTCCGATTTCATAGACGCGTTCAATGCCGCCCACCATCAAGCGTTTCAGATGCAGTTCCAGCGCAATCCGCATGTAAAGCTGGATTTCCAGCGTATTATGATGTGTGATAAAGGGTCGCGCCGCCGCACCGCCGGCTACCGCATGCAGTACCGGGGTTTCGACTTCTGCAAACTTGTGATTTCGTAACGTCTGCCGCACCGAGTCAATAATCTGACTCCGTTTCAACATCTTATCCAGAACGCCTTCAGTGTAAATCAAATCGAGTGAACGCTGTCTCAGCAGCAGTTCCACGTCTTTGACACTGTGATGTTTTTCGGGGGGCTGTGCCAGCGATTTGCAGAGCACCGTCAATTCTTTGACGAAGACCGAAATCTCGCCGGTCTCGGTCCGTCGCAGACAACCATCCACGCCGATCAGGTCGCCCAGATCCAGATTGCCCATCAACTCCCATTGCGTCTCGTTTAAATCGCCACGGGAGAAGAGCAACTGAATCTTGCCCGTCCAGTCCTTGATATCATAAAAGCGGAGTTTGCCCGCTTTACGACGCAACATGATCCGACCGGCGATGCGAACTTCTTCGCCATCCACGCCCGATGCTTCCGGCGCCTGTTCGCGTGCTTCGACAATCGGAATATGGCCGTCAAATCTCTGCCCCCAGGGATCAAATCCCAGGGACTGAATTTTCTCTAGTTTTTTAATCCGTTCCACTTCGAAACGGTTGGGCTTAACATTGGACATGGAAATTAAATACGTCTATATGAGCAAGTTTTACAGGATCTGACACACAAAATCGGAAACCGTTCAAAAAAGTGTGTCAAAAAAGAGAATTTAAACTACTGAGAGAGGGGGGATAATGGCGAAATCTGCCGGTCAGGTCAATGGCAACCAGTTGAAAATATACATAGAGACATCTAAGCCGGCGGTGTGCATTTAATATTTAAGTGAAATATGGGAATTGTCGGCAAGTACCAGGAGGGCTCGTCTGAATA
>NZ_CALFPF010000646.1 GCF_937919775.1 uncultured Gimesia sp. | reverse complement strand
GACAAAACGATTGTGATCTTCACCAGCGATCATGGCTATCATCTGGGAGAACACGATTTCTGGTCCAAGGTGAGTCTGCATGAAGAGTCGGCTGCGGTCCCGCTGATCATCAGCGTGCCTGGCAAAAAACCTGCGGTCTGTCATTCTCTGGCAGAACTGCTCGATTTATATCCGACGGTCAGCAGTCTGTGTGGCTTGAAAGTACCGGAAAATATTCAAGGCAAAAATCTCGCGCCGCTCCTGGACGATCCGAGTCTGCGCGTGCGGGATGCCGCTTTCAGTGTCGATCCACGCGGTAACGGGAATCGCGGATTTCTGCTCCGCGACGATCGCTGGGCCTATATTCAATACAAGGAAGATGCTTCCGCAGGCGTGGAACTGTTCGACATGCAGAACGATCCGCAGCAGTTTACGAATCTCGCCGAACAGCCCGAACATCAGCCGACCGTTGCTGCATTCAAGAAACGGATGGCAGACAAACTGAAAGACGTTCGAACGAATGATCTCGGGCATTCCTACACCAAACAGTAATCGTGCAGGGAAACGTCGCGATCAATCAACGGGTATGTGTTGTGTCTCTCCGGTTTCGGCTGCTTTGTAGGCGGCGTAGATGGTTCTTAGAACTTGCAGACTGTCACGACTGGTGAGGGTGGGCGCTTCTTTTTCCAGCACCGATCGCACGGCCGCCTGCACGCAGGGAGTGTAACCCCGCGGCTGAACGGACTCTTCGAATTTATGAATGGTTCCCGGTTTGTCATCATTCAGCGACCATTGCAAATATTTACCGGTCGAGTAGTCCATTTCGAGCCAGCCTTTGGAGCCCCAGATTTTAATCAGTGACTGTTTCCCCCGGTTCGTGTAATAGCCGGAGGTCAGAGTTCCCAGAAAACCTTTGTCGAACTTCAGGCTGAGGGCTGCGGAATCTTCGACGTCAAGCGGCTGTCCGCCGACATTGGTGACGAAGCCGGCAACATCGGTGATTTTGGAATCGGTGATGTACATACCCAGATCGAGCCAGTGAATACCGAGCCAGATCAGATGTCCGCCGCCGGCGCGGTTTTTTTGTGCGAACCAGCCGGAGTGGTAGTTTTTGCTGGTGAGTCGCGTTTGATCGGCGATGAAATTCAGTTCGATGCCATAGATGTTTCCGAACGTTCCTTTGCGGATCATCCGCCGGGCTGCTTTGACTTCCGGATTATTGCGATTGGCCAGCGCCAGCATGAGATTGAGATGTTTTCCGTCGGCCTTTTTGACCAGTGCTTCAAACTGATCAATGCTGATGCAGGACGGCTTTTCGGCAAACACGGGGCAGCCATGTTCCAGCGCACGATCAATGGCGGCTGGCGACTGGACGGCTTCCATTGTGATCAAAGCCATGTCCGGTTTTTCTTTTTTGAACAGTTCGTCCGGGTTGTCATAAACGCGGGTCAATTTCGTCCCCAGTTTCTGGCGGGCCTCTGCGACATGTTTCTGACCTTCGTCGCAGAGGATGACTTCGCTGACTTCCTCGCAGGCAGCGAGTGCCGGAAAATACGCGCCGAGATGTGCGGATGTCTCATTGATGAAAAGAGCCACAATCGCCTTGTCTGCCATGAAACTGCTTTCTCTAAAACGGAATGAAGTGATCGGTGTTCTCTGCGCTGAAGATTTAAACCTGAGGCAGTTCGTACCCGTCGCGATAGTTGCGGGTCAGATACTGGTTCGCATCTTTGTCTTCAGGGAAGGTTTCAGTTTTGGGATCAAACACCAGCCGCCGCCCGGTGCGATAGGAAATATTTCCGAGGTGGCTGAGCAAAGCCGAATAGTGTCCTTCTTCAATTTCCGCCAGCAAATCCTGCGAATTGCGACTTTTGACACAATCGATGAAGTTCTGATAATGGGTCGGCGTGTCCTGCCACTTCTCTTCAAAGGCGGGAGCGCGTTCGTGTTTGTAAAAGATGCGATAACCGGTGCGATCGACCATCATAAAGCCTTTGTCACCATAGAAAATGTTGTCGTTATCATGACGATGGGCCTGCAGACGATACGGAGTAAAATCTCGCTGTTCATACACATAAAGCAGGTCATCGTATTCCCAGGTGACGACCATCGTGTCGGGCGTTTCCTGTGCATCACCTTTGGAACCGAGCTTCGCGCCGCTGCAGGAGACGGCGTTCGGGGCCTTCAGGTTCATGCCCCAGCGACCAATATCAATCTGATGCACGCCATCATTGCCGATGTCGCCGGTGCCAAAGTCCCAGTTCCAGTGCCAGGAAGTATGAAAGCAGTTTTTATTGAACGGGCGTTTTTGTGCGGGGCCCAGCCAGAGGTCATAATTGACGCCGCTCGGAACGGGTTCATCCGGACGTGGTGGATAGAGCGCACGGCGTTGATTGTTGATCGCTTTGACCATCATGACTTTACCGATCGCACCGTCCTGAATCTGTTTCCAGGCCTGTTGGTAGACGGGAGTGGCGCGCAGGTTCGTGCCATGCTGGACTACCCGCTTGTATTTGCGGGCTGCATTCACCAGCTGGCGACCTTCATGAATATTATGCGAGCAGGGTTTTTCGACATACACGTCTTTGCCCGCCTGACAGGCCATGATGGCCGCCGGCGTGTGCCAGTGATCGGGTGTGGCAATCACAATCGCGTCGATTTCGTTTCCATCGAGCAGCGAGCGAAAATCTTCGACGAGTTTCGGACGTTTTACGCCCGACTTTTCGATCTGATCTGCCATCTGGCCACTGCGGCTTTCATCGGGATCGCAGACCGCGACGAGTTGACTGTCGGGCAGTTTTGCGAACCAGCTGCCTAAGCCACGCCCGCGACCGCCACAACCGACGAGTGCCACGTTGACTTTTTCATTAGGAGAAACCGCTGCCTGACTGAGGGAAGACATTCCGGCATAAACGACGGGAACTGCTCCTAAAAACTCACGACGATTCAAGCGACTCATAAAGATTCTCCTTCAGGGGCGTGCTGGCATCGGTTAATGTATCGCGATTTCTAACCATGATCCTACCAAGACAGTAAATGATATATCAAGCGTTATTGATGTAATTAGTTCGGGGCTTACGACAACATCTGCATCTTTGAAACGTTCCCGTTTACAGTGGTATCAGCCAGTTTACTCAAGTTCAGCCTGCGGCTTCGCTTGCGGTTGACTCCAGACCGCTTACAATAAAATAGATCGTTAATAAAGTTTACACAAAGTGTCATTATTTCCCGCCTAAGCCGCCAACCCTTTAGAAAGCCACACCCATGAATCGGTTTCTCATCGTTTGCCTGTTAATGATACTCTGCCAGCCTGCCATGCTGAGTGCGGGAGAAAAGCGGGCGTCTTCTGCGGCTGCGATTAATGTGAAGTCGACTGACTGGCCCTGGTGGCGCGGCCCGCAGCGGAATGGGATTGCAGCTCCCAATCAGAGTCCGCCGCTGAAGTGGAGTGCGACCGAGAACATTCTCTGGAAATCGCCGATCCCCGGACGCGGTTACGGTTCTCCGACTGTGGTCGGCAATCGCATCTATCTTGCTTCAGCCGATACAGAGACGGAAACGCAGTTTGTCCTCTGCTATGATCGGACGACGGGTAAGCAGCTCTGGAAAACAGTGATCCATACCGGGGGCTTCAGCACCAAAGGGAATAAAAAATCAACGCACGCTTCGTCGACTGTTGCCTGCGATGGCGAACGACTGTTTATCAATTTCATTAACAATGGAGCCGCTTATACGACGGCACTTTCATTGGATGGCAAACAGCTCTGGCAGACAAAAATTACCGATTACATCATTCACCAGGGATATGGTTCTTCACCGGCAATTTATCAGGATCTGGTGATTGTCTCAGCGGATAACAAAGGGGGCGGTGCGATCGCCGGCTTGAAGCGGACCGATGGATCAGTCGTCTGGAAAATTGATCGACCGAAAACGCCCAATTATCCTTCACCCATCATTTTGAACGTCGCCGGAAAAGATCAGGTGTTGATGACGGGCTGTGATCTCGTGACGGGCATTGAACCGCTCACCGGTAAAAAACTGTGGGAGATTGCCGGCGCGACGACTGAATGTGTGACGTCAACAGTGACCGACGGTGAATTGATTCTGACCAGCGGCGGTTATCCCAAAAACCACATGGCCGCCGTCAAAGCCGACGGTTCTGGTGAAGTGGTCTGGGAAAACAGCAACCGCATGTATGTGCCTTCGATGTTGATCAAGGATGACAAAATTTATTCCGTAACGGATAACGGCGTCGCAGTCTGCTGGGACGTCAAAACCGGCAAGGAAATCTGGAAAGGACGTCTGGGGGGCACTTTCAGTTCCTCTCCCGTGCTGGTCGGCGATCGGATTTACGTCACCAACGAAGGGGGCGAAACCTATATTTTCAAAGCGAATCCCAAAGCATTCGAATCGCTGGGGGAAAATAAACTGGGGACGGAAGTTTTCGCCACGCCCACGTTTTGTGACAGCCGCATTTTTATGCGTGCCTCTGAAGAAATCGACGGCAAGCGTCAGGAAATGCTCTACTGCATCGGGAAGTGACATTGCTGCTCTGGCCGTTTCCCAGTCCCACAGTCAGGGACTGGGTTGGCCTTGGGGGCAATCAATCCGACTCTGGCTGGTAGAACCAGGAGAGCGGAATCGAACGAAATCGGGATGACCACCTTTTGTTTTCATCGCCAACGTAATAACTCATGATAGCACGCCCCTGAAAAAAGATCAGGCTGATGTAGGAATAAGTGTGTTCCGGACTGGTTTCCAGATTCTTTTTGAGTTTCCAGGTCTTGCCTTCATCATCACTGATGGCGACGGTTAAGGGCGTTCGCTTGCCGCTATGACCTGTGTCTGGTTCATAGTTGTCATTCCAGATCAACATCAGATCGCCGGTTGAAGGAATGCGGCGGAGTGTGGCAGGAGCTTCGGGAGCCCGCACGCCCCAGGAGCCGGGTTTGTCCCAGGTCTCGCCTCCATCATGGGAAATGCTGGAGCCGATGTGGCCGGACTGCGTGCGGAAAATCATCAGGACGTCGCCCCCCTTCAGTTCAAAGACTTCCGGTTCCATCGCGCCCCGTTTTTCGTAATCGACACTGCCTTTCGACTGATGCCAGCTCTTTCCCTGATCATCAGAAATGAAACAGGTACACACAAAATGATTTGACTTCTGCACGTCGGGAGTCGAAGCAACCGGTGCCAGCCAGCGACCGGACGACAGAATCGTGATCCGGTCATTGTTCATCACGTGATAACCGGGAGGGGCTGTGATCTCGATCGGCTCGCCGAACGTTTTCCCGTTATCGTTCGAAACCTTCAGATAGGCTTTCAGATCGGAGAGTGTGTTTTTCTTGAGATAGAACAAGCCGATGGGCCGTTTTTCATTCATCGGATCTGCCAGATAACGCAGGGTGGCCGACATGACGTTTTTCTCGCCTGTGTTTTCCTGCAGTACGTGAGGTTTGCTCCAGGTTCTGCCTTCGTCGGTCGATTTTCTGGCGATGATCCGGGCGGTGGCAAAATCGGAGCCGCTGCCGATGAACTGAGTTGTCGCATAGAGCAGCGAGCCATCATTTAAAGGCAGGATCGAGCCTTCGCTATAACGGGGATATTCCTTGGAGGCTTCGTAGACATCATTTACGATGACTTCGTCTTCGGGATACTGATCCGTTTTCGCCAGAACGATGAGCGCCTGTGCGGCCCGGATGCGGGCGTCCCGATTTTCATCGCTCAACTGTTTTTTGAGTTTCTCTTTCAGGTCACTGGCGCCCGCTTCGCCGGCAAAAATCGCGGCATACGTTTTGACGGCGGGATTATCGCTGGAGAGATTATGCGAAACGGCCTGCAGGCCTTCCGGGTCACCGTGCATGGCGAGCGCCGCTTCGAAATAAGACCGGATAAACGGATCTTCAGCACGCTTCATATTTTCTTTCAAGGCCGGGATATCCTGCTTATTTCCCACGCGGGCGAGAATCCAGGCTGCGATACTGGCGTTACTCACATCAGGGTCGTTCAGATAGTTTCTGACGAATTGAAGCGCCTCCCGGTTACCCCAGCGACAGAGCAGGGCCGCCGCCATCATCGCCTTTTTGGGATTGTCCGACCGCATCGCTTCGCGGATCAGAACGCCATTACCCAGCTCATTCACTTTATATAACGATTCGCAGGCATGCACGTGTCCGTGCGGATCTTTACCTGCCAGAATCTGAAACATAATCGCCGCCTTGGAACGGTCGCCGGCGCGAACCAGTTCCCGTGCGAGGCCACACCGCTTTTGGTCATCCTTTTCGGTTTGCAGTTTGGGTTCAATGATCTGGCGGACTTCAGCCCCTTTGCCGGCGAGGGTGAGTGCTTCCGCAGCATGCATCGAAGGCCAGAATTCATCGCAGCGAATTGCTTCCCGCAATATTTCCAGGCAGCGCGCCTCCGTTTCCGGGCTCAATTTGATTTTCGCAGGCTGAGGTTCTTGATTTGCCATTAATGCCGCTTGGCCGAACAAAATCATAATGAGTGCCGTTCTAATTGAGAATAAATTCATTTTGTGACTTCTCTCGCAAGTGAAAATGGATTTGCGCTTTCCTGGTGAAATAAATGCTTAACGATGTTTCACAGCGGGGTCTATTCTAACCGAGTCGCTTCAATTTTGTGATCCTTCCGGTGGCCACCCATTCGGCGACAAAGATATTTCCATCCTGATCAAAACAGGCATCATGCGGATGTACGAAACGTCCCGCCTGCCATTTGTCGGGAGTTTCCCGCATGCGGGGTTTGGCGGTTTTCATTGCTTTCTCCCATTCCGGGTCCTGTCCCAGATGGGCGATGACCTTATTGTCCGCATCCAGCAGCGTGATCCGCGAAGCCAGATCGGGGACCAGCAGAACGTCTTTGTATGTATCCAGATTCGCAGGTAGAATGAATCCGGTCATCGTCTGCAGGTGTTTGCCATCCAATGTGAACCACTGCAATCGCGCGTTGGCCCGGTCTGCGACCACGACCGACGGTTCCCGTCCCGGACGGTCATCGATCCACAGGCCATGCGGCAGATTGAACTTGCCATCTTCTTTGCCTTTGCCTCCAAAAGCGAAGAGCCATTTACCGTCTTTATCATAACGGTGGATTTGATAGGCGCCGTAACCATCGGCCAGATAAAATCCGCCATCAGAGTGAAACGCAAAATTGGTCGGCAGGAAACGATCGATGCCCCAGACTTTTTTCGGGTCTGTGGCCTCGCCTGCGGCATACAGTTCGGATTCCATCGGCGCAAATTTCTGCCAGACGGTTTCGCCTTTGAGATCGAGCTTGGCGAATGTCTTCAGATGCTGATAGGCAGTGACGTAGAGGAACTGTTCGTTGCCTTCCTGCCGGACTTCCAGACCGTGACCACCCCCCTGAAACTGTTTGCCAAACGAGCGGACATATTTCCCGTCCGGATCGAAGACAAAAATCGAAGGATGTTCGGTTTGATCGGCGCGGCCTTCATGAATCACATACAGAAATCCATCTTTATCCACGGCAACGTTGTGCGTCGTCTGCCAGGTGAATTTCGAAGGCAATTTTACACAGTCGTGCGTTACCTCATATTGATGATCGCCTGAACCCAGCACAATGCGTGAATCGGTTTTCGTACCAGCGTGAATTGCGGGAGCACCAAAAAGCGCAGCCGTCGTTCCAGCGGCGGTGGTTTTCAAAAAATCCCGACGCGTTTGTGTCTGTTTCGAATGACGCATGATTGATCTCCCGGAGCGGCTATAAAGCGATTAGGCAAATGGAAACTGGATTAATAAATGTTCCTTAAACTGTAACCGGTGGTGAAAGCCAGATCAATTCGTAACCCGATTCTTCCTGCAATTACCGGGAACGTGCTCCAGGGGTC
>NZ_CALFPF010000645.1 GCF_937919775.1 uncultured Gimesia sp. | reverse complement strand
ACTCGTATATTCGTGGACCTTTCTGGGCGACCTTTGTTGCGACCAGTGCGATCATTGCTGCCCCTTATCGGAAGATTAACCAACCAACCAGCGCAACGAATGCATTGGTAAACTGGGGATCTCCTGGCAGCAAACATGTCGGTGGTTGTCATGCCCTGATGGGAGATGGCGCAGTGCGGTTTGTCACCGAGAACATTGATATCAATCTACTCCGAGCAGTACAGACTATCAATGGCGGCGAAGTGGTCGGCGATTTTTAATGTTTAAATGAATGGCTAGTGATACCTATGCAGATCAATCAACATAAGTTTTTACACGCGCTCTGCCTGATGGCAGCCTGCCTGCTTGCAGGCTGCTCAGGGGGAGGAGCAGATACTCCCGAGCTGGGTCGGGTTTCAGGCACGATTACTCTGGATGGAAAACCACTATCCAGTGCTACGATTACGTTTGAACCAAAGTCGGGTGCCCCATCAGTGGGAATGACTGATGATTCCGGTCATTATGAACTGGCTTACAATCCGGATACGAAAGGGGCCGTTCCAGGTCAGCACACGGTGCGGATCAGCAAGTTTGGTGAACCAGGCTCGCCAAATGACACAGTGGATCAAGTGCCTGCAAAGTTTAATAAGAACTCGAAACAAACCGCTGAAGTCAAACCGGGAGAGAACACAATTAATTTTGATTTGGACTCCAAAGCGAAATAGCCCGGATTAAAGTCTTAGAAGCGGCTTTGTTCGAAATCAAAAACCGTACCAGCAGGTCAAGCACATTTTCGTGCCTGACCTGCTTTTTTTGTGGCTTTTCACATTCCGGCATCCCTCATCATTCGTTCTGGACCTGGCCTCTGGCGCATTGTAGGATGAATGAGTCCCAACTCTATTTTACGCGTTCCGTACGAACTGAGAAATTCGTGATGAAGCCGCTCACTCATCCGAAATCTGGTCAGAAAGCAGCAACGGTCTGTACCAACCACCTGGTGCTGTTCCGCGCGCTGGCGATTCTGCTCGGCCTGTTGCTGATCGTCTTACTGGAAGGGCTCCTGCGGCTGTGTGGCGTGCTGCCCCTGCCCTTCAGCGCGGATCCGTTTGTCTCCTTTCGTGATCACGCCACGCTCTTCATTCCCAATCCCGCCGGCACGCATTATGAAATTGCCCGGGAGCGAAATGACTTTTTTCGACCACAATTTTTTCCGGTTCATAAATCAGCCGATACTTTTCGCATTTTTGTGCTGGGGGGCTCCACCGTTCAGGGGCGACCTTATGCCGTGGAAACATCATTCACCAACTGGCTGAAAATCAACCTGCAGGCGGCGGAACCAGACCGGAACTTCGAAGTGATCAACTGTGGCGGCGTCTCTTATGCCAGTTATCGGCTGGTTCCCATTCTGCGTGAGACACTGCAATACCAGCCGGATCTGTTGATTCTTTATACCGGGCATAATGAATTTCTTGAAGACCGTTCTTATGCGCGCGTGAAAAATACCTCCGCAGCGCAATTGAAAGCGCAGCGTTTGATCATGGATCTGCGGATTGCAGCAGTGATGAAGCGATTGATGCCCGCACCTTCCCTGAACGCAGAGAACCAGACAGAGACGACGGTGCTGCCGGCTGACGTCAATGCCCTTCTGGATTTTGAAAAAGGACTGGAAAGCTATCAGCGCGACCCGATTCACAGGCAGGCCATCATGGAACACTTCGAATTGAATCTGCGACAGATGATTCTCATGGCACGTGCGGCGCGCGTACCGCTGATGCTGGTGAATCCGGTTTCCAATCTCAAAAGCTGCCCCCCCTTTAAATGCGAATTTGAAAACAGCTTACCCGTCGAACAGAAAGCCAGACTCATCTCACTCTGGAAACAGGCGAACGACTGCGACTGGAGTCAGGCGGAACGCAAAATGCAGTTATGGGAGGCAGCGGCCGACATTGATCAGCGACACGCCGGTCTGCTCTACAGCATTGGTAAAACCTGCGAACATCTGAAACGCAATGAGGAAGCGAAAACGTGGTTTGTGAATGCAAAAGAAGAAGATCTCTGTCCGCTACGGATACTGGAACCGATGCACGCAGCGCTGATCCGGTCAGCAAACGAGTTTGACGTGCCGCTGGTTGACATTCGCGAATTATTCGAACAAAAAACGCCGGATGGAATTCCCGGCAGTGAATTACTGGTCGACCATGTCCACCCCAGCATTGAAGGTCATCAATTGATCGCCGATGCGATTTATGAAAAGCTGCTTGAAATGAAACTGTTCCAGCAAGCCGAAGACTGGCAAGCCACCCGAAATCAACTGCGTCAAAAACAGCTCGACTCGCTTGATCAGTCGTATTTTCTGCGTGGTGCGTTACGCAGTCAGCGACTCGATGGCTGGAGCCGCGGCCGCAGTACGCAGGTTCCCGTTCTGTCAACACAATCGAACGCAAATGAAAATCGTTAAGTCGCCCTGATTGATTCGTCTGCGATACTGTTCTATGATCGGTTGATTCACTTTTTGTATGAATCTGCTTCGCATTGAAAAGAACTCTGCCCTGATCAGTTGCTCGTAAGGAAAGAAATCTAGCATGAGTTGGCCATTAAACCGTACTCTGACAGGGCTGTTGCTCCTGATCGCAACAAACTCTGCATATTGCGAAACGAGCGCTGCCCCTTTTGTCTCAGGCTTTGATCGGTTTGCCCGACATGCTGAGATCGAACCGCAAACGGGCGGCAAGCTGTTAATCAGTGAATTAAGTTGTACCGCCTGCCATCAAACGCAACGACCGGACCTGCAGCCGAAACGGGGGCCCCGCCTGACCGGTGTCGGCGATCGTCTGCAACGGAAATGGATCAACGATTATCTGGCATCTCCGCATTCCACCAAAGTCGGCACGACAATGCCTGACCTGCTTCATAATTTACCAGAGAATAAAAAACAGCAGACGATCAAAGCTTTGACCGCTTTTCTGATGGCACAGCACGCCGAATTCCCCACGATCAAAGCCACCGGCGCCAATCCGGTGCCGCACGAATTCTGGAAAAAAGGAAACGTGGATCTGGGACAGGAGCTGTATCACAAAATCGGCTGTGTCGCCTGCCACGAGCCGGATGAAGCTTATGAACCGGGCGAAACGAAAATTTCGCCCACCGACAAAATGCTCTCACAACTTGATCCGGAAGAGATCAAAGAACTGGGTCTGGCTGCGACGGTGCGTCCGGTCAATTCCGTGCCGCACGGCAATTTACCAGCCAAGTACACGCGCAAAGCATTGACCTTTTTCCTGCTCGATCCGGAACTGAGTCGACCGGCTGGACGTATGCCGAATCTCAAGCTCAAAGCCGTCGAAGCTGCCGACATCGCCGCGTATCTGCTGCGAAACCAGACAGAAGCAAACGCCGTGAGTGATACCAGCAATAATGCGGCTCTGATTGCAGAAGGGCAAAAACTGTTTACCGGATTGAAGTGTGTGAATTGCCACGAAGTCCAAAACCGGAAACCGGAACAGTACGCGAAACCACTGGCAGAATTAAACGCACAGGCAACTCACGGCTGCCTCGGAAAAGCTCAGAAGGACGTGCCCTACAATCCGCTGGATCAACAACAGCGAACTGCGATTCAGCAGGCGTTGGATAGTCTGTCACAGGAGAACAACTCAGAGCCGAAACAGCAGTTGGCCTTTCAAATGCTGCAGCTCAACTGTTACGCCTGCCACGAACGCGAAAAACTGGGGGGCGTGGGTTTCAATCGCAAACCCTACTTTGAAACCGCCAACCATATTGATCTGGGCGATGAGGGACGCATTCCCCCCACACTGACGGGTATCGGCTATAAGCTGCAAAAAAAATGGCTGGCCAAAGTGCTCAACGGCAAGGGAGACATCCGCTTTCACATGCAGGCCCGCATGCCGGTTTTTCCTGAAAAGCAAGTCACTTCGCTGCCGGACCGTTTTGAAAATGCGGATCAAAGTCAGAAACCGCAGCAGGATGAAAAGGTCTTTCCCGATCATGAGAAACTGGCGTCATCGGGTCGAATCATGCTGGAGACCGGTTGCATTCAATGCCATCCGATTCGCGGTGAAAGCATGCCGGGCGTCGTTGGCACCGATCTGGGTGATGTCACCAATCGCGTGCATGCGAAGTGGTTTCGCGAATTTTTGCTCGACCCGGGGGCACTGAAACCACGCACCCGCATGCCCACGTTTTTTCCCGATGGGAAAAGTCAGAACAAGGCACTGCTCGACGGAGATGTCGACCGTCAGATCGCTTCGCTCTGGTCCTATCTGAAAGCGGGACCCAAACAGCCTCTTCCGGAAAAAATCCTGGCAGAGAAATCGAAGAACTACGAACTGGTGCCTGAAACACGCCCGATCATTCTGCGGACCTTCATGCAGGAGGCGGGCACACATGCGATTGCCGTCGGCTTTCCGGAAAAAGTGCACTTCGCATTTGACGCCGAACAGGTCAGGCCGGCGATCGCCTGGAAAGGGCGATTCCTCGATGCGCAGGGCACCTGGTTTATTCGCTTCGCACCGCCGGCGATTCCACTGGGAGAGACTCCGGTTCTCTTTCCCGCCGGAGCGCCGTTCGCATTGTTAAAAGACAAAAACCAACCGTGGCCTGTCTCCGCTCCGGATCAGGACGATGTTCAATTTCGCGGTTATCGGGTCGATGCAGCGGGTATTCCGACGTTTCTCTATCGCTATCAGCAATTCGAGATTGAAGACCGGCTGGAAGTCACAGAAAAACAGACACTCAAGCGACAGTTGAAAATCAAAAACAATCACAGCTCCGGCGCACCGGGCACACTCTGGTTCCGTGGCTTAACGGGAAAAACGCTGAAACCACTGAATCCAGGGACCATGCAGAATCAGGCTGGCTTGAGCGTTTCGATTTCGAAACCACTTGCCAAGGCCGGCGAACTCCGCACGAACGACAAAGAAACCGACTGGATCATTCCGGTTCCCGCCGCTGACAACACCACAATCGAGGTGACATACCAATGGTAAAACAAGCCCCCTTATTTCTACTGGTTCTGATCCTCGTGATATTTGTCACCGGCATTGGTTTACAACAGACCGCATGCGCCGAAAGTGAAAACGATTATTATCGACTCGTGCCCATCATGACGCCGAAAGCGCAAACCGAATCACGGGCTGAAAACTGGAAACCCGCGCCCGGCGATCTTGTGCTGGAAGTCAGTGGACTTGCGGTCCTCGATGACCGGCGTGTCGCTGTTGCCATTCGCAAAGGTGAAATCTGGATTCTGGATGGCGTGTATGATGAACCTCCGAAAAATGTGACTTACAAACGCTTCGCCACCGCCCTGCACGAACCGCTGGGTCTGATCTGGAAAGACGGCGCCTTTTACACCGTGCAGCGCAGCGAACTGACGCGAATTCGTGATACCGACGGCGACGGAACGGCTGATGAATATCTGACCGTCGCCAAAGGCTGGGGCGTGACCGGCCATTATCATGAGTATGCTTACGGACCCGAACTCGACTATGCTGGCAATCTGTGGCTCACATTAAATATCGGACTGGGGCTGAATAAAGATCAAAAAACGCGGGCAGTGACTGATCCAACGCTGGGATTTTCACAAGGCCGCTGGCGCGGCTGGGGGATGAAATGTACGCCTGAAGGAAAATTGATTCCTGTCTGCGCAGGCATGCGTTCGCCTTCCGGACTGGGCGCGAATCGCGCCGGCGATATGTTTTACACCGACCAGCAAGGCAACTGGGTCGCCACCAACAGTCTGCATCACATGCGTGAAGGGGCCTTCTTTCATCATGTCGAAGCGCTGGCTTCGATGAATCTCGAAGGTTCGCCCATTCATGGCATCAAAAACATTCCGAACGGTCTCCCTTTTCCCGAAGCGATCAAACGCATGCCGCAGCTCAAGCCGCCCGCCGTCTGGTTTCCGTATAAAAAGGCAGGCCAGTCGGCGACAGACATCATGCTGGATAACAGCGGCGGCAAGTTTGGTCCGTTCGACGGTCAGTTTTTTGTCGGCGAGTTCACACAGGCCTCCATGCAACGCGTGTTTCTGGAAAAAGTGGAGGACGAATATCAGGGCGCCTGTTTTCCGTTTCGCGAAGGTTTCGCTTCTGCGGTACTGCGGATGGATCAGGGGACGGATGGCAGCGTGTTTGTCGGTCTGACGAACCGCGGCTGGAGCAGTCTGGGAACCGCATCCTACGGACTGGAGCGTCTGGTCTGGACGGGCAAGACGCCGTTCGAGATCAAAGAGATGCGGGCGTTACCGGACGGCTTTGAGCTGGTTTTCACACAACCCGTGGATCCGCAAACCGCCGCCGACCCGAATTCCTACAAGATGAAAAGTTACACTTACACGTACCACTCATCGTATGGCAGCGATGAAATACTCAACAAAGATCTGACGTTCGAAAACATCACGGTCTCTGAAGATGGATTGAACGTCCGTTTGAAGGTCAAAGGGCTGCGCGAACTTTACGTTCATGAACTCCAGGCGGAAGGTGTGAAAAATAAAGCGGGGCAGACATTACTTCATCCCCAGGCTTATTACACGTTGAATCGCATACCGAAAAAATGACGGGGCGCTCTATGCAATTCAATTCAGAAAGCCGCGTTCGCGCAATTCCTGAATGTTACCGGGCGCGCTTTCCCAGACGCGTTCGGCCGCGTACCGCATAATGGCGATGCCCCCCATGCCGGGTGGCGCGCTCAGAATGGCGACGTGTTCTTCTTCTTCGTCATCGAGCTGTCGATTCAACTTGGCAACCGCTTCTTCGATACTGTCGCTGACAATGCGTTCGGGGCCGCTGGTATTGCTGAATTTCAGATTCGAGAAACCGGCGGTCCGGGAAAGCAGAAACGCCGCCAGGTCGGCTTCTTCCTGTTCTTCGAAGAAATTACGAAACTCGGGTTCCATGCGATCCGGCGTAATAATCATCGGACGGGTGATGCGGACTTCCCCTTTACGAATACTCACCGTGGAACCACTCTCGGCCGCTCCACTGATGAGATAATAAGGCAGATTTTGATCGCCGAATGTAAACAGGGAAAAAGTGACGGGGCGCTCGATGCGTACCGCCGTCCATATTTCGAAGAAGCGCCGTTCATCGAACTCGTGAGAATAATTCATCAGGTTCCAACCAGGGTGAATAGAAAACGGTGAGTTTGAACTTCTTGATCAAAGGGCTGTCTCAGCTGATTTTTTTCAACTTACTGACGCGGCCGACGGTGACCCATTCTGTTACAAAGAGATTGCCATCCCGATCAAAACAGGCATCGTGCGGATGAACAAACCGCCCTGCAACCCAGGTTTCAGGTTGGGTGCGAACTTTAAATCCATCCAGAACCTGATTCGTCCAGTCCTGATGATAACCTAAATGAGTGATGACTTCATTATTTCTGTCAAACAGAGTGACACGCGCATGCAGATCGGAAACAACCATCACGTCACCCAGAATATCAATATCGGCTGGAAAGCTGACCGTGTTGACAAAACCCAGATGTTTTCCGTCCAGTGTGAAATACTGCAAGCGATGGTTCGCACGATCACAGACGGCAATTTTTGGTGTGCCGTCCCGCTGATCGAGCCACATGCCATGAGGCGTTTTCATCTTGCCCGGCTCGGTACCACTGCCGCCCCAGCTGAATTCG
>NZ_CALFPF010000644.1 GCF_937919775.1 uncultured Gimesia sp. | reverse complement strand
CGAGGTATTGGACAAGCTGCGGTTTATTATTAATCGTGATATCGATGTCGTGATGGCACCGATTGAATCGATTCAGGCAGCGATCAACCGGCACTACGGTCAAAGTGAAACAGAGTCGGTCGATACGATGCTGAAAGAGTTTACGGAAACAGCCATCGACATTACGGCGACGGAACTCGCCAGCTCCGGTTCCATGGTGGCAGAAGACGACAGTGCCCCTGTGATTCGGCTTGCCAACCTGATTATCAGCGAAGCCGTGAATATGCGGGCCAGCGATATCCATGTTGAGCCTTTCGAGGATCGGATTCGGATTCGCTATCGAATTGACGGCGTGCTGATCGAACGGGACAGCCCGCCGAAACGTTTGTTGATGGCTCTGGTTTCGCGTTTCAAAATTATGGCTCAGATGGATATTGCGGAAAAACGACGCCCTCAGGATGGTCGAATCAAGACTTCGATTGCGGGAAAAGACTTCGACTTGCGCGTGAGTATTCTGCCAACCAATCATGGGCAGGCAGTGGTCATGCGTATTTTGGACCGGGATAACATTAAAGTGGGGATTCGCAGCCTGGGATTTTCAGAAGAAAACTACCGGCGGTTTCAGACGATCATCAGAAGACCCAACGGGATTTTTCTTGTGACAGGTCCTACGGGAAGTGGTAAAACTACAACTTTGTATAGTGCTCTGGGTGAGTTAAACCGTCCGGACCGCAAGATTATCACCGCCGAAGATCCAGTGGAATATTACCTGCCCGGTATCAATCAGGTGGAAGTCAAACACCATATCGGTCTGAATTTTTCCCGTATTATTCGTGCCATGTTGCGACAGGCACCCAATGTGATCCTCGTAGGAGAGATTCGAGATAAGGAAACAGCAGAGATGGCAATTCAAGCTTCTTTGACAGGACACTTGGTATTCAGTACGCTACATACGAACGATGCGCCCGGTTCTATTACACGACTGATCGACATGGGGGTACAGCCGTTCCTTGTAGCTTCCAGTGTGATGGCAGTAATGGCACAGCGTCTGGTGCGTGTTGTTTGTGGAAAATGTGTCGAGACTTATGTGCCGGATCCGACTGAGGTGGAGTATCTGGGGCTGACACCCTCTCAGATGGAGGTGGGCATTTTTCATCGTGGTAAAGGATGTAACACATGTTCACATTCTGGTTACAAAGGTCGAAAAGCGGTGTTTGAGCTGATGATGATGAATTCGGCTATACGTGAAATGACTTTTCGCAGTGAACCCTCTCAAAATATCAGAAGACAGGCACGTTTGTTCGGTATGAAATCGTTGGCGGAAGATGCGTTAGACAAAGCATTGCTGGGGATTACCACGCTCTCGGAAGCGATGAAACTGTCGAAGGGTTTGGATTGATCGATTCCGTCTCATGCTTTCCGGGTTGAATCAGCAATTTTGGAGTCACTGAGCGGATTTGAGCAGGAAAACCGGAATGTTTTTCAGATGAAGATCTTGATCTATTTAAGGGCTTTTGTTGAGTTTTGAAGTTGATTACCGGATAATTCAATCACATCCGTTATTTTTGCGGCTGATTTCATTTTTTGCATTTCTAAATCGTCTTATCTATATTTTTAATTGATTCAACATTGAACGTAGTCTTGTTTCAACAACCAGTTGTGTCGCGAAAGAGGATTTCTCGTTGCATGATCGTTCCGGAAGAATGAGCTGAAGCAACGTGTGGGAGAGTTCCTGTTTTTGTGGCCGGTTTCATTTCAAGTCGTTAACTGGTGATCGCTTACTTCTCAGGCAACAGGTTTTCAGAAAGTACTTTGGATGGCAACAGTTCAGATTGACAAGTTATTGGAGACGGTCGTTAAAGAACGTGTGAGCGATTTGCATATCACCACAGGTCAGCCTCCAGTAGTCCGCGCTGGCGGGCACATGGTTCGGCTGGAAACCAAAAGTCTGGAACCGTCTGATACGGTCGCATTAATGAAAAGTATCACGCCGGAAAGAAATCAACAGGAATTGCAGGAAGTGGGGGGGACCGACTTCGGCTTTGCCTACGGCGACAAGGCGCGGTTTCGCGTTTCCGTTTTCAAGCAGCGCGGTCATATCGCGATGGTTTTGCGGCGAATTCCGAATGAATTTCTGACGTTTGAACAACTGGGGCTGCCGTCGGTCATTACCGATCTGCTGGAGCGGCCACGCGGGCTCTTTCTGGTGACTGGTCCAACGGGTAGCGGTAAAACGACCAGTCTGGCCAGTATGATCAATTATATGAATGATACGATGGATCATCACATCATTACGATGGAAGATCCGATTGAGTATTATCATGAGCACAAAAAATCAACCATCAATCAACGCGAAATCGGCGTTGATGTTCCGTCGTTTCCTGAAGCACTCAGACGCGCATTGCGGCAGGACCCGGATGTGATTCTGGTGGGGGAAATGCGAGACCTTGAAACCATTTCGGCGGCGATTACGGCTGCGGAAACAGGCCACGTGGTCTTTGGTACTCTGCATACAACCGGGGCTCAGGGAACTGTCGACCGAATTATCGACGTGTTTCCTACTAACCAGCAGGAACAGATTCGAACCCAGTTATCAACGTCCATCATCGGGATTCTCAGTCAGGCTTTGCTGCCTAAAAA
>NZ_CALFPF010000643.1 GCF_937919775.1 uncultured Gimesia sp. | reverse complement strand
CTCTGAAAGAAAAACAGGATCAAGTCTGCCGAAATCGCCGCTTCAATTCCGTTTGCACTTCTGCAATCACCTGCTCCCAGTCACCCAGTTTTTCCTGTCGAAACAGGCGGGCCGTCGGATACCAGGGACAGTCTGTTCGATCAAGCAACCAGCGCCAGTCGGGGATCTTTGAAATCAGAATCCAGACAGGAACTCCCAGAGAGCCTGCCAGATGAGCAATCGCGGTATCTGTGGTAATCACTAAATCCAGGTTCTGAATCAACGCAGCCGCCTCACGGAACGAACCCGCCTCTGACCGATATTCGGAGCCCGGTTGAAGCAGGTTCCATGACTCTTTCAAGGGGTCAATCTGCTCCAGCCCATTCACCTGCTGCAGGCTGACGAATTGCACCCCGTCTACTTCACCCAAAGGCAGAAATGCATGTAACGGAATGGAACGAAATTCATTCCGCGGATATTTGAGATTGCCACACCAGTTTAAACCGACTTTCTTTCCCTCATATTTTGAGAGTGCATCGCGCCAATAGTGTTGTCTTTCTAATTCGGGAACGAAAAACGGAACTTCAACGGGAATCGTTTTCAGACTGGTTTTCAGAAAGAGAGGTACACTCAGTAAAGGGGACTGGTAATCAAAACGGGGTATCTCGTCCCCCTCAATCAATATCAGGTCGATCTCAGGAATTGCTTTCAGAAGTTCAGCCAGTTCGGTCTGGCAGAGTAACAAAACTTGAGCTGCTCCCCGCTTCTTCAACTCAATCGCAAACCGAATAAACAACAGCGTGTCACCAAATCCCTGCTCGCACCATAAAAAGATAGTTTTCCCATCCAGCGGTTCTCCCTGCCAGCGAGGACCGAGATGACTCGGCCGAGACGTCGGATCGATGTCAACCCGTCGCTCGTAACCCTGCCAGCCTGCAGCCAGATCCCCCTGCAGCATACGCATTGTCGCAAGATTGAACTCTGCCATGGAAAAATCGGGACGCAGACTCAGTGCTTTTAAGAAATTTTCACACGCGTTTTCGATCTGGTGCTCTAATTTGAAAGCAATACCCAGGTTGTTATAACCTTCAGGCTGATCAGGGGCTGCCTGAATCGAACGCTGTGCCGTTTTAACCGCTGCTGCGCCATCTCCGATTAATTCATAGACATAGCTCAGACTGACCAGGATCTGATAATGCTCGGGATTCGTTTCCAACACCGATTCGTACAACCGAATCACTTCTGCATATTGACGCTGCAGCACTAAGACATAGGCCAGTTTCATCGAGATATTAAAGTCTTCAGGTATCTTTACCAGCAGTTCCCGGTAAATGTTTTCCGCTTGTCTCCACTCACCCGTTAACTTCAAAACATCAGCCCACTTCTGGCAGGTTTCCAGATTCTCTTTGTTCAATTCATACGATTTTTTGTAGCAGCGGGCGGCTTCCGTTAATAAGCCACGGCTTTCCAGTAATGAACCCAGATTGAAATAAGCACGTTCATAATGCGGATGAATCCGGATCGCCTGCTCGAATGACTGCCCCGCTTCCTGCCACTTGCCGGTTGCATGGTAGGCCACTCCCAGATTATTGTGTACATCAGGCATCTCGGGGCGCAACTGAACGACTTTGAGAAAATTCGTGATGCTCCGCTCCAGTTCGCCTCGCTGCAGTTGCAGCGTTCCCAGATAATACAATGTCTCACACTGTCGACCATCGGATTCCAGGATCTGTCGATAAATCTGTTCTGCCTGATCCAGCTCTCCCGATTGATGGTGCGCCAAAGCCGTTTTTAATTGTTCCTGTACCTCAATCATGTATGATCCTCTTCTGTTATCCCGCTGAGGAAGCCCAGATCAAAAGATTTGGTCATCTGGCTTTGAATTTGCCGCTGGCTCAAAGTAACATTCTAGCAGCAGCACTGCAATCACTGTTAGCTGATCCTTGATACAGAAAGTAAATCACATGGCCGCTCTTGTCTCCTGCCTGACAAATTCATATGGTCGCTTCGGTCCTGTCGCCGCCATCGAAAATATCCGTGATGCCGGGCTAGAATTCCTGGAACTCAGCATTAAAACTCATGGTGTCCCTTCGCACTTTAAAGAGACTCCGCTCCTCACGAATGCTTCCACTCCAAGCGATCTCGATCGAGTGAAAGACCTCCTGAATCAACATCAGGTGCAGCTTTCCAGTTGTAATATTACCAGCGGCAACCCTCTTGATCCTGAAATCGTCCTCATCACAAAACAAAAACTCGATCTGGCACATCAACTGGGAGTCAGCCTGGTTGTCGGCGGTGCGGGTGAAATTGAACAGGAATCACAAAGGGACACGCTCTATCAGCATTTACGAGACATCGGAGACTACGCGGCTGCGAAAGGCATTACCTATTGCTTTGAAACGCATCCCGGGATTTGTGTCAATTCTGCAGGCATGCTGCGCACGATGACTGATCTGGATCACCCCCACTTACGACTCAACTTCGATACCGGCAACATTAATTATTACAATAGACACGCCAATGTTCTGGAATCCCTGCATGAAGTCGTTCATTTTGTGAAACACGTTCATCTGAAAGATTCCTATTGCAAATACAAGGACTGGAACTTTACCGCTCTTGGCGAAGCAGGTGGCGTCGATTTTCTGCAAGTTCGTTTTATCCTGGAAGATCACAATTTTGAAGGACCGTACAGCCTGGAAATTGAAGGCATCGAAGGGGAACCCGAACTCACACTGGAAGAACATCACCATCGCGTGAAACAGAGTGTGCAATACCTTATCGAGTGTGGCTTCTTTGCCTGAAAGCTGAAAGTCCACGCCACCATCGCACGAGAAACGGAAATCTCTCTCAAAAAGGAATCGTCTTCCACTGGTTGCCGATTACCCGAAGCGAATGGCCCTGTAGACGTTACAGTCAACCTGGACACAGGCTAAATGGAATATAAACAGGCTGGCCCTCACTTTGAGAGCCAGCTTGCAGACAGGCATTTCCTAATCAGCAATGGGTCCCAGGCTTAATTCCAGATCTTTAAACCGGACTTCCATTGGTCCGCCGGAATGAATCTGGAACGCGATGATTCCCGACCTGGCCCCTTGCGGATCGTTCAAATCGGTGCAGAGATTCCCATTAATATAAGTCCGAATCTGAGGTCCCACCGCGACAATGCGGTACTCGTTCCACTCATTTTCTCGCACATATTGTTCTCCAGACTCTTTAAACAGCAGCCCGCGGCCCAGCTCTTCATAAAGTTTACCCCACCAACCTTGACCTGCATCCGCCTGATAACCTTTGACATGACCGTTCGGCTCAAGTGTGCTGCGAAACTGAATCCCGCTGTTGCCGGCATTCGGTGAGAGTTTGACTTTGGCTTTCAATTCAAAATCGCCGACGAGCAGGTCACTCACCAGAAACTCATTCGATTTAATCCCCGGCGAGCGTCCAACGATCTCACCGTTTTCGACTGACCAGAGTTGGCTGTTGCCAGTCCAGCCCGTCAGATTCTGACCGTTGAAAAACAATTTCAAATTATCATTGGTAGCTTTCATGGGAACCTGCTGTCCGCTGGCCAGGTAAGCCACCAGGGAACGAACTTCAACCCGACTCAACTGCTTCCACAAATTATCCGGCATCATCGATTTATCGCTCAGGCTCATCTCATCAATTTCATCTCGAGGAATAACCACCGTTTCATTGGCGGTCGCAACCGTCACCGCATTCTTATCCTCTTTCTTGATAATCCCGGTCACAATCCGCCCGGATTCTGTCACGATCACGATCGGCTGATAGTCTTTCGCCATGACGGCACTGGGATCAATGACATTGGATAACAGATAATCCATGTTGGCCCGGTTGGAACCGGTCAGTTCCGGACCAATCGACTCCCCGGTCCCAAATAGCTTATGACACTGCTGGCAGGTCTTCGCAAACACAGCCCGTCCTAAATGCAGATCAGGCGTCGGATGCGGTCGCGAAAGCATGTCTTTGTAACTGGCGATCAGTTTTTTCTTATCTGCTGCCGACTCGCGCACAATGCCCCAGACTTTACCAATTTTTTCGTTCAGACTTTGATCTTTCAGATTGCCTAACTGACGAATGATCTCTGCCGACAAATCTTTCGAAGCAATCTCTTTCGCTTCCACCGCTGCCATAAGCTGATGTGCATAATCGGCCCGACTGGCAAGTGTATTCAGGGCGTCCCGTTTTTCATTCAAATCGAATTGGGGATAGCGTTTCAAGATCGCAGGCGCCGTTCCCACATCCGCATAACCGGCCAGTCCCCGCAGCGCTTCACGCCGCAAGTTTTTTTCATCCAGCAACGGGATCAGAATCGGAACCAGTTTGGGATCCTGCGCTCCCAGCAACGAAACGAGCGCTGATTTTCTGCCTGCCAGATCGCTTTTTTGATCAATGGCAATTTCGCGCAGTTTTTGCATCGCTGCCGGATCACCAAAGGTCACAGCCAGCGCCAGGGATTGCGATTTCACCGCAGAATCCGGACTCTCGATCAGCTGCTTTCCGACTGCAGCCCAGGGCTCGGGCATCGGGAATTGACGGCGTCCGCGTAACGCACTGTTGATCGAATCCAGAAAAACTTTCTGACGCTCCGCTGTCTCTGCCTGCCCCAGTTGCTGCACGAGAAAGGCAACCGCTTCTTCAGTTCCGATGTCTGCAATGCGTCGCAGGGTATAAGATTCAATCAACGGAATCTTCGCGTTTTTCGCCAACGCGAACGAGCGCTGCATGTCATGGGGCGCCAATGGTTCTACTGCATACCAGTAAAGCAACGGTAAATTATGATCGTTCTGATCTTCGGCATGACCGACCAGACCCGCCAGAATCTCCCAGCGCTGATCCAGCGGCAATCGATTGGCGGCGGAACCCAGATACAACCGCACTACGGGAGAAGGATCTTTTACAGCCAGTTCTGCCAACTGCGACAGAATCGTACGGGAAGGAGTCCCGGTTTCAAGTGCCAGTTGAATCGCCCAGCCACGCATGAATTCACTGGGATCTTTCAGCGCCTGCAGGATTTTCTGTTCCGACAGGCCACCAATCACATGCAGCGTCCATAACGCGCGTAAGCGACGGGTCTCATCGGCATGCTGAAAAGCCATCTCGGCCAGTAGGGCATGAACTTCCGGGTCGGCGCCCCGTTCCTGCAGAATTCTGCGGGACTGTCTGACATACCAGTCATTCTTGTGTAATTGTAACTTGACCAGTTCGTCACTGGGCAGTTTCTGTAAATCGACTTTGACCGGTTTGGCGTTCTGATAGGCCACCCGAAAAATCCGCCCGTTGGAACGGTCGTGTTTTTGAAATTCGCGGTGATGACACTGATTCGTATCGTACCAGTCAATAAAATAAACCTGTCCGTCGGGCCCATAACGCAGGTAAAGAATCTGTGAAGAACGGTCATTCGCAAACAGAAAATCGGGGGCAAAATCCCCTTCATAACCCGATCCTTTTCGGCCCAGTACATCCTGATTGAGTCGGGCACCGTGAATGTTATTCATAAACAATTGATTGCGATATTTTTCCGGCCAGCTCCCCCCCAGGTAAATCATCGCCCCCGCATGGGCGTGCCCGCCGCCCACCTGATCCGAAGCCACGCGGTCAGACTGGTTCCATTGACCGCCGGTCCAGTGGCGATGGTTGGCGATGGTTTTGATATCATCGTAGGTATAAGGATTAAAATGCTGTCCTGCCTGTCTGCGATAACGGGCGTCCTGCACGATATGAAACAGATGAGGAATCACACAACAGGTCAGGAAACACTGCCCCTGATCATTAAAGTCCACGCCCCAGGGATTACTGGTTCCGTGTGCAAATATTTCGAACTCATGACGCGTGGGATGATACCGCCAGATACCCGCGTTGATTGGCTGCCGTTGATCATCGGGAGTCCCCGGCTTGCCAACGCGGGAATGCGTAAACACGCCGTGACAACCATAAAGCCAGCCATCTGGGCCCCAGATAAAAGAATTCAATGTTTCGTGCGTATCTTCATAGTGCCAGCCATCCAGTAAAACCTGCGGCTCCGCGTCGGGAATATCATCGCCGTTTTTATCGGGAATGAATAACAGGTACGGCGCCTGGCCGACCCAGACACCGCCAAAGCCGACTTCCAGGCCGCTGACCAGATTCAATTTGTCTTTGAAGATTTTGCGTTTTTCAAATTTCCCATCCGCGTCTTTGTCTTCAAAAATCAGAATCCGGTCTTTCCCTTTGCCCTCCGGTTGTTTGCTGGGATACGCATAGGATTCGGCCACCCACAGACGCCCCCGGTCATCAATGGTCATCGCGATCGGCTGCTGCACATCAGGCTCCGCTGCAATCAGCGAGACCGAAAAACCCTCGGGTACCGTCATCACCTCGGCAGCCTTTGGTCCGGGCAGGCCATCAAATTTCTGTGTATGAGTCTGGGGAGGCCCGCCGCTGTTGACGGCAGCTAACGCTGCTGGTTTCTTTTCATGAAAACGAAAATGGTCGAAGTTGATGTGCCCCCAGCCGCCACGATGCTCATCGATCAGGCGAATGAATATTTCTTTGCCCTGATGCTTCGAAAGATCAACCAGTTCCTGATGCATTTGCTCATGGTTACGGCCGCTGGCTTTGGCAATGACTTTGTTGGTTTCCCGATCCACAATTTCCACGCGTGTTGATTCATGCGATCCACCTCCCACATAAAAGGAAGCAAACGGCTGCGTGACTTTGATCGAAGACGATGTCAACGTTCCGACGGGCTTGTCTTCCAGAAATTCGAACGTCCCCACCCAGAACTGCCCCTGATGATTGCTCCGCATATCGCTGCGACGGGCATGCACCGTATCTCCTTTCGCTGGCTGTGCTTGAAATGCTTCCCCTTCGGAAATCCAGTCATTCAGATTGCCCAGTTCGAAGTCGACATTTACTCGATTGCCTTCTGCATTCGTGGCAAAAAACTCACCCGGTTTCAATTCATTTTTCAGAGAAACTTTTTCAGAAACAAACTTTTTTGGCTGCGCTTGCTCCCACTCTTCCTTGCTGACTTTGTTTTTTTTTGTGGATCAGCAGATACACGCCAGATTTATTGCCCACCACCAGATCAGGCAACTCGTCCCCTGTCACATCCCCGGCAACAACCTGCGTGCCCACTCCTGATTGATCGTTGATGAGAAAAGGCAGAAAATCGACGCCCTCTTTCGTACGCACCGTTTTGAACCAGTAATTTACGGGAGCATCTTTCGCACCGGGATCGTGTCCCTGATGCGCCCAGAAACGTTTCCCGGTCACGATATCTTTAATCCCGTCGCCGTCCATATCCACCAGATCAACCGCATGTAACTGAGAAAACACGACGCCATATTTATTTTCTTCAGGTTTGCTACCCATAATCAAATGTTCGATGAACGTGATTTCATCATCCTTTTTCACATTTTCAAACCAGGACAAACCATACGCATGGGCGGCTTTACTGGTGATCACATCCTGATCTCCGTCTCCGTCTACATCGTAGGCATACATCTGGGCGCCCCCGGCACCGGTAAACCTGACCGGATGAAGCGTCCAGAAACCCGGCTTATTGAGATCAGTCGGTTGTTCCCACCAGCCATTTTTTTCGAGGATGTCCGGCTTTCCATCGCCGTTCACATCACCGACGCCCAGTCCATGCGTGAAACGACCATACTTCAGATCGGGAGACACCGGATGAAAACTCCAGGGCTGTGTCGGATCTTTTCCCGGCCCCGCGTAACCGAGTTGCCCCCCCGTATGAAACACCAGCTCCGGTTCCCCGTCCCCTGTCAGATCGGTATAAGTGGGGGACTCGTTATCGACGGCAGGATGTGCCAGATGCTTTTTCCAGTGCCCCGGTTTACCCTGCGGATTCGCATACCAGAAGGCTTCCTTTCCGGGGAATCCGATAATTACGATATCCTGCCACTTGTCTTTGTTGACATCATGCACAAAGGCGAAAAAGTTATCGGAATACCCGTTCACATTCCATTCTTTGACCGGATAGTATTCGTGCTTTGTTTTGAAGTCGGGCCCCTGAAACCAATACGGTCCCGAGATCAGATCCTGATGACCGTCGCCGTTCAAATCGCCGAAGGTCGCTCCCTCTGCATAAAACGTTTTTCCCAGTTGCATCCGCTCAAACTGATGGACGGTATAATCCTCAGCGGCATCAAGTGGGGCTGCAAACACCAGCAGCATCAAAAACAGGGAGTAACGAGCCATAACCATTCCCCTCGGTAATATGTTTAAATTTTTTTCGATGGAATCAGACAAAGAAAATCGTGTTCCAGTTTGCAGTTTACTCCAGCGTGAAGGCGGGCAGCTTTCTGATTTCGCCTCCTGCTACAGCCGATTCATGAGCCAGAATGCCAACGCTGGTCCAGTTCGCAGATAAGGACGCATTCGGCCAAGGCTCACAGCCTTCTACCAGAGATTTCAGAAACGCATTCACCAGATGCGGATGCGAACCCCCGTGGCCGGCCCCCTGCAAGAAAGAAAGATGGTCGGCATCGTGGATCGCGCGGGTAAATTTCTGAATCTCCGGCGGCAGCAGATGGGCGTAGTCGGGTACGTCCACACGAGTGGGAATTTCCGGTTCCGGTTTTTTCGCCGTATGCAGTACCGGTTTTTCCCCTTCGATTAAAGGCCATTCAAATGATTTTTTCGTGCCGTACACGTCGACTGATTCGCGATATTGTCGCGCTGTGTCAAACAGGAACCGCCAGATATGCGCGGCGATATCGGAATCCTTGATCTTGATATGACAGGTTTCCACGGCGAATCTGTTGCCCGACTTTTCGGCAATTTCGTCGTTCACTGTACCGGAACCGAAACAGCTCACATACTCGGCACGACCGTTGACCATGCCTAATACCGGGCTCACCACATGCGTGGCGTAATGCATGGGAATCATGCGTTCCCAATATTCAGGCCAGCCTTCCATATCTTGCGGGTGACTGGCCTGCATGTATTGAATCTTGCCCAGCTCTCCTTTGTCATACATCTCCTTAATGAATAAAAACTCGCGGCTGTAAACGACGGTTTCCATCATCATATATTTCAAGCCGGTCTCTTTGACCGTGTTCACAATCTGTTCGCACTCTGCCACCGTTGTCGCCATCGGCACCGTACAGGCAACGTGCTTGCCGGCTTTCAACGCTTTGATCGACTGCGGCGCGTGATCGGGAATCGGCGTATTAATATGGACCGCATCCACATCCGGGTCGGCCAGTAGTTCATCGTAAGAGGTATAGCGTTTCTCAATTCCAAACGTATCGCCGATCTGATTCAGATGTGCTTCCGAACGCTGGCAGATGCCATACATGTTGGCGTAAGGATGCGCCTGATAAATCGGAATAAATTCGGCTCCGAAACCAAGTCCCACAATCGCAATATTGATCTTCTTCTCACTCATGACATGCCTTCTACGCTGCAAGTACCTCTGTTGTTGGTTGTGATCAATGATTCACCGGCGGATCAAAGTCCATTTATTCATTGTAAAACGTCACAAATGAAGTACCATGTAAACTTGCGCATAATAAATTGAGATATTTCACCGTGCTGAATCAGTCCGTAGTCTGTAAATACAGGGAGCATTGCGATTTCCAGCGGAACTCATTGCGAAACCCCCTTAAGAATATTACCTTTACGCGAACAAACCTTTGACGCGCGTGTTATCAGATCATGAAACAACGACCTTCCATCGCCCTGCTCATCGAATCTTCGAATTCCTACGCGCGGGGACTGCTGCGCGGAATCATGGCTTACATCCACGAGCATCATCCCTGGTCGATTTACCTGCCCGAACACGGCAGAGGCAACGTCCCCGTGAACTGGCTCAACAGCTGGCACGGCGATGGTATTATCGCCCGCATTGAAAACACTAAAATCGCGGAAGCCGTTGTCAACAGTGGTGTGCCCGCCGTCGATATGAGTGCGGCACGCCTCGCCCCTTCTCTCCCCTGGGTAGAAACGGATGACCGCGCCATTGCCACACTGGCCGCGCAACATCTAGTAGAACGTGGTTTCCAGCATTACGCCTTCTGTGGCGATGATCGTTTCAACTGGTCCCGCTGGCGCGAAGATCATTTTCAAGCATGTATCAAAGACGCAGGCTTCGTCTGTCATGGATATCCACAAGCAAAGGGTCGCAAAAAAAACATTCCCTGGGAGCAGGAGCAACAGCGACTCTCAGACTGGATTCGTCAGCTCCCCAAACCGGTGGGCGTGATGGCCTGTTATGATATCAAAGCACAACAACTGCTGGATGTATGTCGTACCATCAATGTTTCGGTCCCCGAAGAAGTCGCCATCATCGGCGTGGATAATGATGAAATCCTCTGCAATCTTTCGGAACCACCGCTCTCCAGTGTGATTCCCAACACGCGGCTCACCGGTTATGAAGCAGCCGCTTTGCTGGATCGCATGCTGGCCGGCCAGACGGTCTCTTCAGAAGCGCACTTAATCAAACCGCTGGGCATCGCCACGCGTCAATCCACCGACATTCAGGCCATCGATGATAAATTTATCTCCGACGCCGTCCGCTTCATTCGCCAGCATGCCTGCGATGGCATCAATGTGCAGGATGTACTCAAATCAGTGCCTCTCTCCCGGCGGATTCTAGAAAGCCGCTTCCAGAAAATCATCGGCCGCTCGCCTCATGAAGAAATCATGCGCATCCGTCTCGACCGCGTCAAACAACTGCTGGAAGAAACCGATCTCTCTCTGATCCAAATCGCAGAACGCACCGGGTTTCAACATCCCGAATATCTGAATGTGACGTTTAAAAAACAGACCGGCATCACCCCCGGGACGTATCGCCGCAATCAGGAAAACGCGTCACGCGGAATCTGAACTTTCCCGATCCCGCTGGAAACACATTCTTTAATCAGGTTGAATAATCTTCAGAATTCCCGCCTTCGCGTTTCTTTTCCTGCATCAACTCGTATATTAATACTGACATTCTTCTCTTTCCCTGCATTCTTTCAGGATAATCTCAGACCAAATGACAAGCTCAGCCCCACTCCCGTTAGACTCTACGGCGACAATAAAACGTATCGTCTCGCTGGATCAGTTTCGCGGCTACACAGTTGCCGGCATGTTCCTGGTAAACTACATGGGCTTTTTTGTCGTCTGCCCGGTCGTCTTGAAGCATCACAACACCTACTGCAGTTATGCCGACACAATCATGCCGCACTTTATGTTCGCGGTCGGTTTTGCCTTTCGGCTGACCTTCGGGCGGCGGGTGCAATCGGAAGGCGCCGTCTCGGCTTACATGCGCGTCGTGCGGCGTTTATTGGGACTGGTACTGGTTTCATTAATTATCTATCGGATTTCTCCCGTTGCAAAAACCTGGAGCGAACTGCAAGCCATCGGCGTATGGGATACGATTGCAGGGCCGTTAAAACGGAACTGGTTTCAAACGCTGATGCACATCGCCGTCACTTCCCTTTGGATCGTGCCGGTCATCCGGGCGCGGGCATCGGTGCGAATCGCTTATATGATTTTTTCAGCCGTAGCGCATGTCGTTCTGTCTTATTACTTTTATTTCACATGGGTCAATTCTCCCCCCAATGGCATTGATGGCGGACCACTCGGTTTTTTGACCTGGACCATTCCCGCGATCATCGGCACACTCGCCTGCGACTGGGTTGTTGAAGCGGAAGGCTTGCCGCGCGTGAAACCATTCCTGATCTGGTCCTTTGCTCTGATGCTGCTGGGCTGGGGCATCTCGTGTGGCACACGTTTTTATGATGTCCCCGTCGCAGATCAGACGAACCCCGCGATCAAATCAGAGAAGCTGGCCGCACATCCGGTCATTCCTGACGAAGCACAAATCGAAGCCAAACAGGGAGAACCATTTACCGCTTATCTTGCGGAACCTCCGTTCGTCAAACCTCCGGAACAGGAGCAGCGACAATGGAATTACTGGATGATGAGCCAGCGCGCGGGCACGCTCTCGTATCTGGTTTTCACGGCGGGTCTGTCGCTGTTTGTTTATCTGCTGTTCCATCTGGCTTGCGACCGGGGGAACTGGCAGATTCCTCTCTTCCGCACGTTAGGCACGAATGCTCTGGTCGCTTACATCCTGCACGACCTCGTGATGGAATCGGTGAAACCCTTCACCACCCAGAATTGCCCGGCATGGTACGCCTGGGGGAGTTTCGTGCTCTTTTTCTGGATCACCTGGCTCATCGTCCGCCATCTGGAGAAGAATCAGATCCATTTGAAACTATAAGGGGAAACTGCTTACCGGGATCGAATGGTTGCCAGGAATTGATTGACCGCGGTGTTCAAACTTTCGGATTGTTGTGAGATATCGTTGGCGGCACCCAACAGATCCATCGTGGCGTGATTGGTTTCCTCTGCAGTGGCAGAGACATTCTGAATGCTTTCGGTTGTTTGCCCCGTTTTCACAGTAGCATCTTCTACGTTTTGGTGAATGATAGAGATCGCCTGAGTCTGTTCTGAAATTGAGGACGAAATCGACTCACTGATTTCGTCCACTTTTCGAATCGTGCCGCTGACGGTTGAAATATTGGAAACCGCATCGTTCACAATTGACTGAATGTGACTAATCTGATCGGTAATGTAATTGGTTGCTTTCGCGGTGTCTTGAGCCAGGTTCTTGACTTCCGATGCCACAACAGCAAACCCGGCGCCGGCATCTCCCGCACGGGCTGCTTCGATCGTCGCGTTTAACGCCAGCAGGTTCGTCTGCCTGGCAATGTCAGCGATCATTTTGGCGGCAGAACCAATGTCGCCAGCCGCCGCTACCAGCCCGGACATGAATTCTTTGGCGTGTTCACTTTCGTTGACCGCTTGCTGAACCACTTCCGCTGACTCTTTGACTCTGCGATCAATCTGCTGAATCGAATGGTTCAACTGTATGGTGGATTGTGCCACGATTTCTACGTTATGACTGGTTTGTTTGACATATTCCACCGCTACTGTCGTTTCCTGACTGGCTCTTTCGGTAACCGCCTTGAGTGATTGAACCGTCGCATGCAATTGTGTCGCTGCGGCTGAAACAATCGTGGAGATCCCCTGAACTTCTTTTTCAAAGTCGTCCGCCATTGCCAGACGTTTGCTTGCCGCCTGTTCGATTTCTTCCGCCTGATGCTGCATTTTCTCGCCAGCGGAGTTAATCACTTCAGACGCCTGTTTGAAACTTCCCCGCATCCCTTTCAATAGGACTTTACGGAAAAATTTGCCATTAGAGGCTGCCGTCAGTGATGCTTTCGATTCTCTCACAAACGCATCCGTGTAATCCAGTAACCCATTGACAGAACGGATCGCCCGCTCCAGATCACCATCAATATCAACGTGTAGTAAGCGTACATCCAGATCTCCCTGCGAGGCTGCTTCACAGACATCTGCCAGGTTTTTGATCCAGTAGCGGTAACGTTCGAGTTCAGCACGTTCTGCTGCAGAGATTGTTGATTCGGCATTGTAGCCTGCTGTATTCCGTTCGGCTGTTTCCAGTTTTAACATCTGACACCTTTGTTAGATCAAACAGAAACTTTCTGTCACGCAAATCATAGATAATGAGAGTTTGTTACTGAGTTTGTTTTCAAGATGAGCGCGACAACTTTTCTCCGCTTGCGTCTGATCACTTTTAATCCTCAAAGTGCAAACACATATTCATCATATTGAATTCCCGCTTCTTCCAGCCGGGAAACCAATGCGTCCGTGGCATTCTGCATTCCAATTCGCCAGTCAGAGCTTGAGTCTTCAATGCATTTCAGTGTCTGATAAAGGGCTTTGACTTTTGCAACAGCAGTACGTTCGGGAACGCGACGGCTGGAATGATAACCAATGATATTCCCGAAGTTGTCAAAGCTGGGAGTGACATGCGCGAGTACCCAGTAATGGTCTCCGTTTTTGCAAAGGTTATTGACATAGGCAAAAATTTCATTGCCAGCATCAATCGTGTCCCAGAGTAACTTGAACACACATCGCGGCATCTCAGGATGCCGAATCAGATTATGAGGCTTTCCCAGCAACTCGTCTTCGGTGAAACCAGACACCCGCATAAAAATATGATTGGCATATGTGATACGGCCCTGCAGATCAGTTTTGCTGACAATGATTTCGTCATCGTCAAAAGTTCTCTCAAAACCTGTTGGAGTGGCGCGTTCCATTGATTCTTTTCCTGCATTTCGAAATAGAACTGAATGACCCAAATCCGGGACCGACCGGCAACAAGGGATCATTTGCATAGATATCGGATCTCTGAGTCATTATTAGTTTTCGAACGAAAGTGAGGCTCTGTAATACCAAAAGAAAATAATTTGAGTCATTTGAATTCAAAAAAGCAAAATTTTGTCGTTTTGCTCAAGTTGAAACAGTGAAAAGCCTCATGTAGCTCATATTCGTTTAGTGCATGTCGCCCGATGAGCAAGACAGAGAACCTCATTCAGTCAGACTATACGCGCATACACACGGGCCAATGAGAGTGAAAAGCAACAGACTACCTGAGACTCAATTGCTATAAATACAACTGGTTTGAAGTCTTTCCTCAGCGCGCAGCGGGGAGCAACTTACTGATAATAGCGCACTTTACCTGAAAAAGAGGGTCGTCGAATCAGCGATCCGGATCACAATTTTAGATCAGACAATCGGTTCTCAGACCAGCGTTACCGCTTTTTCGCCTTCGGTTACTTTGCCGAGCACATGCACCGGGAATTGGCTGGCTTGCAGTTTTTCCTGGACCGCCTTGGCGTGAGCGGCTCGCACAATGGCCACCATGCCGATGCCCATATTGAAAACCCGGAACATTTCCTCATCATCAATGTTCCCCAGCGATTGCAACCA
>NZ_CALFPF010000642.1 GCF_937919775.1 uncultured Gimesia sp. | reverse complement strand
AATGTGAATCTCGCGACCGCAGTGATTCCTGAAAATACGAATATGGACCACATGGCAGCCGGTGCTTTCCAGGCGCGCTACATGGCGGAACATCTCTGGAGCGGCTTCTGGTGGCTGGCGTTGTTGAACGGCTTCTGGGTTTTGATGTCGACTCATTTAAGTAATACGGACGTGCTGATTCGAACGGTTACGGATATCGTCTGGGTCGCAAGTCCCCGCTTGCGTGAACGCCGCCGAATGAATATCAGCAGGCTCTATTATTCGTTTCTGGCGATTGCCACAGTCTGGGGCTTGTATGCAGTCAACTGGGGACATGCCATCTCGTTATTTAAAATTCTGGGCGCCGTTGCCGGCCCCGTTCTGGCGATCGCCGCCATTCAGATTTTGATTGTGAACACGAAACTGCTTCCCCGGGAATTACAACCGCGACTCTGGCGGCGTGGCGCTTTGATCTTGTGCGCGATTTGTTACGGATGCTTATCTGCCGCACTGTTATGGGACTTGTTTTTGGCGATGAATTGAGCAAAACTGTACATTACAATGATAGCACTCATTGGATCACGGAGAATCATTATGATTAGTAAACCGCGGGGCAAGAAACGTCGCCTGCCGTTTTTTAATCACGCATTGATGATTAGTTTTTCGGCTGCGATTCTGTTCTGCGCAGTTGCGATCATCAAATCTCAAGCTGAAGAAAAAGCTGTCGCAGCAGAAACGGTCTTCTATGAAAGTGCCGTCAAGACGATCATCGAAGCCAAGTGTGTCAGTTGTCATAATGCGAAAATGAAAAAGGCGGGTCTGGATCTCAGTACGGCGCACGGGATTCTGCAGGGAAGCGAATCCGGACGAATCGTGCAGGCGGGAGATCCGGAGGCAAGTCTGTTATTCCAGATGATCGACGCGGAGGAAATGCCGCCGAATGAAAAAGACCGCCTCAACAAGAGCCAGTTGGAAGAGCTGAAAAAATGGATCGCCGGCGGTGCGAAGTTTCGCGAAGCAGTCGCCTCCGCGCCGGCGGTGACTCAACATGATATCATTCCCCTGCTCCATTTACGGTGTGTCGCCTGTCACGGAGGCCGACGTCAGGAAGCGGGGCTGGATCTGAGAACAAAAGAGTCGATCCTGAAAGGGGGAAAATCCGGCCCGGCGGTGGTTCCGGGCAAGCCGGAAGAGAGTCTCCTGATTCAGCGGATCAAGTCCGGCGAGATGCCTCCGCGGCGGAAACTGGTTTCGGTCAGCGTCAAGCCGATGGAAGCGACTGAACTGGAATTGCTCTCCCAATGGATTACCCTCAAGCTGCCTGAATTAACAGAAAACACGACTGAGGAAACAAATCGGACTGATGATCTGGTAACGGACAAAGATCGAGAATTCTGGTCGTTTCAGCCGCCCGCTCAAGTGCGTCCTCCTGAAGTCAAACACAGTGATCGCGTGGGAAACCCGATTGATGCGTTTATTCTGCAAAAACTGGAACAGCGCGGTCTCACGCTCTCTCCGGCGGCAAGCAAGCGAACGATCCTGCGTCGGCTTTCTTTTGACCTCACAGGTCTGCCGCCGACGCCGGATGAAATCAATCAGTTCGTGAATGACACAGATCCACGCGCTTATGAAAAACTGGTGGACCGCCTGCTGGCCTCCCCCCGCTATGGAGAACGTTGGGCCCGGCATTGGTTAGACATCGCCGGTTATGCAGATTCCGAAGGTGCGCAAAACGAGGACCGATTGCGTCCGCACATGTATCGCTACCGTGATTATGTCATCCGTTCGTTCAATCAGGATAAGTCGTATTCCCGTTTTCTCCTGGAACAGATCGCCGGTGATGAACTTGTCGAATATCAATCCAAAGCAATCACCCAGGAAACCTATGACTGCCTGGTCGCGACCGGTTTTCTGCGGACGGCCCCGGACCGGACGTTTGCTAATATCACTAATTTTGTGCCTGACCGGCTGGAAGTGATTTCCGACGAAATGGATATCCTGGGTTCGGCGGTGATGGGATTAACGATTAAGTGTGCCCGTTGTCATTCGCACAAATTCGACCCGATACCGCAACGCGACTATTACCGCCTGA
>NZ_CALFPF010000641.1 GCF_937919775.1 uncultured Gimesia sp. | reverse complement strand
TAAACAGCGAACATCGATCGAATCTGTTTTGTCACCACATCATCAGGAAGACTTATGACTCCCTTCACTCTGCTCAGACAACGCAGCCAGCTGGCTGACCCACGGCATCAACTGCACATCTTAAACGAACAGAATCAGCACCCCGCCTTCGAACAAAAACTAAAAGCGCATCAGCTTTCAAACCTGGAAGCCAATTCGATTACGACGCTACAGGTCAACCTGGGAAAACTTTGTAATATGACCTGCCAGCATTGTCATGTTGACGCCGGCCCTGACCGCAGAGAGATCATGAATGGCGAAACCGTTCAGGACTGCCTGAACGTGCTCGCACATCCCGGTTTTCAGACACTCGATTTGACCGGAGGTGCCCCGGAAATGAATCCTCACTTTCGAGAAATGGTGACTCAGGCTACGAAACTCAATAAACAGGTCATTGACCGCTGCAATCTGACGATTCTGTTGGCACCAGGTTATCAGGATCTGCCGGAATTTCTGGCCACGCATCAGGTAGAAATTGTCGCCTCGCTCCCCTGCTATCTTGAAGAAAATACTAATGCTCAAAGAGGCAGTGGTGCGTTTCAAAAATCGATTCAGGCGCTGAAGAAATTAAATGCGCTTGGTTATGGAAAACGAGATTCCTCACTGAAACTCACCCTGGTATTTAATCCTGTCGGCTTTTCATTACCACCTGATCAATCTGAGTTGGAACTGGCTTACAGGCAGGAGCTGAAAAAACAATATGAGATTGAATTCACGAATCTGATTACCATCACCTATATGCCCATCAGTCGCTTTCTAAGCGATCTGGTCAGCCAGGGGCGGCTTGAAGAATATATGGAGCGTCTGGTTCACGCATTCAATCCGGAGACGATTGCGGGGCTCATGTGCCGTTCTATCATTTCAGTTGACTGGCAGGGTTATCTCTATGACTGCGATTTCAATCAGATGCTGAATCTGCCAGTGGCCGTCCCTGCCCGACGCCATATTCGCGATTTTCATTACCGGGAACTGGAAAACAGAAAAATTGTAACCAATCAACACTGCTATGGTTGCACTGCAGGAGCCGGTTCCAGTTGTGGCGGTGCCATCAATAGCCTCTGAAACTCTCTGATTCCTACTGAATCGAGATGTTTCTTCGGCTCTTTGATCTCTGCCTCTACAGCCCTCTTAAAATCACGCCAATTTATTAATAATTTTTAATTATTCATTGAATTTTTAATTCATTTCTCCCTCCGCCACCAGCTGAGATGCGGCTCCTGCCCCAAAAACTATTCATTTTATCAGTAACAAAGCTTCTGGCTAAATTCAGTTACCGTCAGTTGTTGAGTTTTTTACTGCCGGAACAACAAAACCATGAGATTTCCCTCATGTGATTCCACTCCTCTGGCGGAAATATTTCTATATATTTCCAGTTCAATTTTTTCCCACTTGACAAAATAAAATAAATATAATAATGGAAAGATCATGAACTATATTTTCCCCAGCAGAAGCCGGAAAAGTTCTCCCCAATTGTTGATGAAATCCCACGATTGAACATTGACTTCGGGCTTTTAGGATTTGTAAAAAATCGTTTAGAAATTTGGAAAGATCGCACAAAGAAACTACGAGGATAATATTGTGTTATTAGCTGATTCAATTCTCATCGAATTCCCTGAAATACTTGACCCATTTACCGAAGTCATTCCCACCGTTTTCCTGTCATTAGATGATGATGAAGAAAACATCGGCTTCGATGATCTGGAAGACATCGACGATGATGAACTCGACGACGATGATGACTTCGACGACGACGATGACTTCGAAGATGAAGAAGAAGAGGAAGAAGAAGATGACGAAGACTTTGGAGATGAAGAAGATGACGATTTCGATGATGAAGGCTTCGATATCGACGATGATTTTTAAATAGTCCATCTTCCTCAAAACGGCCCGGTTCACCATGAAACAGACGCAGTGGTGAACCCCGGGGCTTAGTATTTTCCTGTCACATCTATCTCGCTTACTCTCCTGCCCGTCTTTGAAGAATTTGTTCTTTCAACCGGCCTCCTGACTTCTACAATTGAAAATAAAATCACATGCAGGGACTGGTCGAAAAAATCAACGATGCTCTTGAATTTCTCAAGCCGCAAATTCAGCAGACTCCCCGGGTAGGTTTAATCCTGGGGACTGGTCTGGGTGACTTCAGTCAACAGATCAAACAACATGCCTCGATCGCTTATCAGGAAATTCCTCACTTCCCCCACTCAACTGTGCAATCTCATGCAGGACAGTTGGTATTCGGAACGCTCAACGAAACTCCGATTGTCGCAATGGAAGGACGCTTTCATTACTATGAAGGCTACTCGATGAAAGAAGTCACCTTCCCTGTCAGAGTGATGCAGGCGCTCGGCGTTGAAACCCTGATCATCACAAATGCAGCGGGAGGCATGAATCCCCGTTATCAACTGGCTGATATCATGATCATTGAAGATCAGATCAATTTAATGGGAGATAATCCTTTAAGAGGCATCAACGATGATCGCCTGGGCATTCGCTTTCCTGATATGAGTGCTCCCTATGACCGGGCCTTGATCAAACTGGCCGAGCAGCAGGCTCTGGAACTTCAGATTCGGACACAGACAGGAGTTTTTATTGCGGTTGCCGGGCCGAATCTGGAAACCCGTGCCGAATACCGCATGCTGAGGCAGATGGGGGCCGACTGCGTAGGGATGTCGACTGTCCCTGAATGTATTGTTGCCAACCACGCTTCGATGAAAGTTCTGGGACTGTCTGTCGTGACAGATTTGTGCCTGCCTGACGCTTTAGAACCGGCCGACATCAGTAAAATCCTGAAAATCGCAGCGGATGGCGGCCAGAAACTGGCACGCCTGATTCCCAAAATCATCGAGCAAATCGGATAGCTGCTGAGCCTTGTTCCACCCACATCAAGGCAGTACACGCAGAGCCGTTATTTATGAGAATCGGAATAGTACGAAAGATACCATTCCACAAATCGATCAATTCCCTGTTCGATGGAAGTCGATGGTGAAAAGTGGATCGCCTGCTGCAGCTCCGAGATGTCGGCATAGGTTTCCAGGACGTCACCGGGTTGCATTGGATAATTCTCACGTATCGCCGGCTTCCCAATCCGCTGCTCGATTACGTCAATGAGTTGAGAAATCCCGACGGGGCGATGGTTCCCGATATTGTAAAGCCTGTAAGGTGCCTCTGCCAGATCCTCTTCATACCCCCGATTTTCTGCCGCTGACGGCGTATCAGCCCGACGAGGAATATCCTCGAGCACTCCCAGTACCCCCGTCACGATATCATCGACGTAAGTAAAATCACGCTTCAAATTTCCGTGATTAAATACCTTGATGGGCGTGCCTTCAAGGATGGCCTTGGTGAAGAGAAAAACAGCCATATCAGGCCGCCCCCACGGACCATACACGGTAAAAAAACGCAGTCCCGTTGTAGGCAAATCGTAAAGATGACTATAGCTGTGAGCCATTAATTCATCAGCCCGTTTAGTGGCGGCATAAAGACTGACGGGATGATCCACACGATCGTGAGTGGAATAAGGTATTTTTCGATTGGCTCCATAGACGGAACTTGATGACGCATAAACCACGTGAGCGACCCGGCTTATTCGGCTCTGTTCCAGGACATTGACAAAACCCAACACATTACTTTGCACATATTCCAGAGGTTTCAGCAAAGAATTGCGGACTCCCACTTCTGCAGCCAGATGAATCACTTTTTCAAATGGTGTCTGGCCGAACAGCCGTGACATCGATTCGACATCAGTAATATCTGTCTCAAGAAATTGAAAAGCCGCCTCATGCTCCAGCTGCAAAAGACGATCTCGTTTCAACTGCTCTTCATAATGACTGTTGAGATTATCAATCCCGGTGACCTGATGTCCTTGAGACAGCAGTTTTGACGTGACGTGAAACCCGATAAAACCTGCAGCACCTGTCACCAAAATCTGGCTCATGATGTTTCCTGTTTCATAAGGTTCTGGTAATAAGCAACTGTTTTTGCCAGTCCCTGCTGTAAAGAAACCTGAGGTTCCCAGTTCAGAATGGTCCGTGCTTTTGTGATATCAGGGCAGCGTTGCCGGGGATCATCCGTCGGCAGAGGCTGGTACTCCAATTGAGACTTGGATTTGACAGCCTGCAACACCGCTTCCGCGAGTTCCAACATGCTGTTTTCAACGGGATTCCCGAGATTGACGGGGCCGGTTGTCTCGTCCTGTGCCATCATCTTCAGAAATCCATCGATCAGATCATCCACATAACAGAACGAACGGGTCTGCCGGCCATCGCCGTAAATGGTCAGCGGCTGACCTTGCAGAGCCTGATTGATGAAATTTGAAATGACGCGGCCATCATTGGGATCCATCCGCGGTCCATAAGTATTGAAGATTCTGACAATCCGGATCGGCACCTGATGTGCCTGATGATAATTCATACACAATGACTCGGCGATGCGTTTCCCTTCGTCATAACAGCTTCGCGGGCCAATCGGATTGACGTGCCCCCAATATTCCTCCACCTGAGGGTGCACTTCAGGATCACCATAAACTTCGGAAGTGGAGGCATGTAAGACTTTGGCACGGCAACGTTTCGCCAACCCCAGGATGTTAACCATCCCGACGGTCGATGTTTTGATCGTTTTAATTGGGTTATATTGATAGGCCACCGGCGAAGCAGGACAGGCCAGATTATAGATTTCATTCACCTCTAAATGGACAGGATGTACAATATCGTGCCTCATCAACTCAAAGCGAGGGTGCCCTATCAAATGAGCGATATTTTGCTTATTGCCTGTGAAGAAATTATCCAGGCAGATCACGTTTTTTCCCTGCTCAACCAGCCGGTCACAAAGGTGGCTCCCCAGAAATCCGGCTCCACCTGTCACTAAAACAGAATTCATCAGTTATTTTTATCCTTCAATTTTCTGTATCTTATTTTGACTCGTTGAAGCAGACATTCGCCTGAAGCAGACTCCCGCTCATACATGATAGTCTACAACAATATCATGCAAATAGCGAGAAAAAGAAGACAACCTGCGGTCTCTACTTTTGTTGAAACTACAATTAGAATTGAAAATAGAGGAATGGACTTTCCGCACTAAACCTGAGAACACACAGGGTAAATAATGATCCAAACATGACCGCTGTCTGCCAGCGCGGTTTAAAGTTCCAATTCCAGGTATTGGGGAGACAAAATACAATGAT